>CAWUJM010000017.1:0-34616 GCA_963922685.1 uncultured Gammaproteobacteria bacterium
ACGCCTCAAAAACCACTTCGCGACGCTCAACCAACTTTTCAGCGGGAATTGCTGCATAATCAGAATGTATTTCAACGCCATCACATACCCCAGACTATAATCTTACGAGTATCCCGATGGTGCGTCTGTTGCCAGATCTTATCGTCCCAGCTCACTTCAGGACGACGATCAAAGATCAGCAGGTGTGCCTCATCTGCACCACACTGATCCGCATAACCTGCAGTTTGCCGGAGTCCTGTGTCCAGCTCTTTTTCTGAAGACGTATGCCGTAGTTTCAGCTCTAACACAATGCGTTGTGTGCCAGCCTGAGCTTGTGCATCCTGCGGCCATTCGATGTACAGATCGGTACGCTTCCGGCCCAGGCCATATTCGCGTGTAATGCGCCCGCCCCCGTTCACGATCCGTTGCAGGAAGGCCTGCAACAAGAGTTGCGGCCCGGCCTCTTTGTAGTCAAATCGCTCTATCCACGATTCCGACTGCTCGCGGAAGAATTGCTGGAAGGCGGCCAGTAACTTCATCATATCTAACCGGTTTTCCAGCGTCAGGTACCAGGCAGTTTCCTGCGGTAACATCGCTTGTGTACTATAAGTCAGATCACGCGGAATCGTTTCCTGATAGATGCGGTTCGCAATAGCTGTCACGGGCTGTCGCCGGATCAGACCCAGATCTTCAACATAGTTCAGATCGTCTGTCGGCAACGCGGTTCCGGTCTGTTCTCCGGATAGCAAGGCACTGATTACCCGGTGCACCCGGGGTTCTTTCAGTTTATCCGTCAGTTGATCCAGGTGGGTGGCACGTGACTGTATCAGCGATTCGCGTGCAGTCTGATAATCTGCCAGCGTCACCGGTACAGCACGACCTTGCAGGTGCGGCATGTTGTGCGTCAGCTCATAGCCCAGTGCATTCACCAGCCAGGGCTGGCCTTGTGTGTCCTGCCAGAGTTCAGGATAAATCGCTTCCGCAAACACCTGTCCGGTGGCCTGCGTATGTTGCTGCCATAGACTTCGGACTTCATCTGCACTGAAGTTACCCAGACGCAATGAGGTCGCCTTGATATTGAAGGCAGACCCACCGGTGATCACTTCGCGATCTGCCGTCTGCATCCGGTAATCACGTACATCACGCACACCGCACAACACGATAGAGACCGGAAACGCCTGCGGACGCTGAGCATAACCAGCCCGGATCTGGCGCAATAGTGAAATCAGTGCATCTCCCACCAATGCATCCACTTCATCCAGAAACAACACGATCGGCTGTTCTGTCTGACGTGACCAGTACTGCAATAAATGACGTACCAGATTATCTGCCGGTTGTGACTGATCGTGGGTCTTCAGCCAGGTCAACAGATGTTCCTGTTGCAGATAATAGTCAGCGGCCATCGCGATTGATTCAGCAACGGTGTAGTTGCCGCGTGCCACGTCATTCCGGGCCACTTGTGCTGTCTCAATATTGACGTACAACGTCTGGTAACGCGCCTGCCGGTTAAGGTGTGCCATCAGTGCCAGCAGACAACTGGTCTTGCCGGTCTGACGCGGCGCATGCAGGACAAAATAATATTCCTGCGCAATCAGCGTTTCGATCTGCCGGACATTGATCCGCTGCAACGGATCAATCAGATAATGTTTGCGTGCCTCAGACGGGCCCGCGATATTAAAGAAATGTTCCATCGGTTGCCTCACAGGCCCTGCACCATAATCTTACGAGCGTCCAGGTGGCGTGTCTGTTGCCAGATCTTATCGTCCCGGCTCATTTCAGGGCGGCGATCAAAGATCAGCCGATGTGCCTCATCTGTACACCACACTGAAGCAGAAATCAGGAGGTTTGGTCGCATTACGTCAGATCGCCAGACAACTAAGCCAGGAGCGCAATGGTGAAACCCCGGAGAAAAGCCAGGCTATCGCGCGAGATACCGGAAATGCTGCTGGCATAGTCGCATCTCAGCCTTTATACCGGGCCTTATCCAGTCCGTATCGGCGCATTTTGTCGTACAGGGTCTTGCGTGGTATGCCGAGTACCGCCAGGGTCTGCTGCAGATTGCCCTTCTGCTGGCTGAGCTGCTGGCTGATCAGACATTTTTCAAAACAGCTGACCTGTTCCGGCAGAGTCAGTGCAGCATCTCCGGCCTCACCAGGTATGATGCGTTCCAGGTCATAATCCAGTTGTTCGCCCAGCAACACATAACGTTCGGCGATATTGCGCAATTCGCGCACATTGCCCGGCCAGCGATGCGCCAGTAAGGCTCGGATATGATCCGCACCAGGCGGTGGCGCCGGTCGTTCGTAACGCGCCCCGGCGATTAAGGCAAAGTGCTGAAATAATAGTGGGATATCTTCCAGCCGTTCGCGCAGCGGTGGTATCCGCAGTGTGACCACGTTCAACCGGTAATACAGGTCTTCGCGAAAGATACCCTGCTGACTTGCGGTCGCCAGATCAATCTTAGCGGCTGCCACGACCCGCAAATCTAACGGTACCGATGTGTTGCTGCCAAGCCGTTCGACAGCACGTTCCTGCAATACACGTAACAGATGCACCTGGGCCGCGAGTGGCATACTTTCTATTTCGTCCAGTAATAAGGTGCCCTGGCTGGCATGTTCAAACCGTCCGATGCGTCGTTTTTTGGCATCTGTAAAGGCACCCGGCTCGTGCCCGAACAGTTCACTTTCGATCAGGTGATCCGGCATGGCCCCACAATTCACGGCGACGAAATGATGTGCGGAACGCGGGCTGTGTTCATGCAGTGCCCGCGCAACCAGTTCTTTGCCGGTACCAGTTTCGCCAACCACCAGCACATCCGCATCGGTATCTGCCACCTGACTGATAGTGGTGCGCAATTGCTGCATCGCAGCCGTGTTCCCGATCAGACGCGGCCCGGGCGCACTCTGCATTGCCAGTTCAGTCTTTAAGCGGCGGTTTTCCAAGGTCAGAGCACGACTTTCCAGTGCACGCCCGACGGTATCCAGTAACCGCTCCGGCGCGAACGGCTTTTCGATAAAATCATACGCACCATCGCGCATGGCCTGCACTGCCATCGCCACATCGCCGTGTCCGGTGATCAGGATCACCGGCAGTGCCGGATCAATCTGGCGGATCTGCGCCAGCAGAGCCATTCCGTCCATCTGTGGCATCCGGATGTCCGAAATCACCACGCCTGGCCAGTCACGATCCAGCCGGTCTAAGACCAGTCTGGCTGCAACAAAGTCCTGTACTGCATAGCCACCCAGCTGTAATGTCTGCACATTGGCCTGACGTACCGCAGGCTCATCATCAATGAAAAAGACCGGGTTCTGTGTCATGCCAAGGGTAAACTGAAGGTGAAGGCGGCACCACCGCTGCTGGCTCGTGCCACTGTCAGGGTGCCACCGGAATGTTCGATGATCTGTTGCGAAATCGCCAGACCGAGTCCTAATCCGGCCTGGCGTGTGGTAAAAAACGGATCGAAGATCTGGTTAAGTTGCGCTTCCGGAATACCGGGGCCATTGTCACTGACAGTGACATAACAGAACCCTGCGGTGCAGTGTACCCGGATGCTGATGCGAGGCTGCGCTGTCTGTGCCGCTATCAGGGCCTGCAGGGCATTGCCGATCAGATTGACCAGTACTTGTTCCAGCCGGGTGGCATCTGCCAGAATCTGCACTGTTGTGGCTGCGATCTGCAGTGTCACCCCGGCCTGTTCCAGTTCGCGTTGCCACAATTGGGCACTGACCTGAATCGCGGCTGCTAAAGATACGGGGATGCATTCACCGCTGGATTTACGCGCAAATTGTTTTAACTGGGCACTGATGCGGGCCATCCGCGCCACCAGTTGCGTAATTGCACTCAGATTGGCAGCGACATCAGTTGTGGCATCCCGCTGTAACAACAATTGTGCATTTCCGGCATAACTGCGGATGGCGCTCAGTGGCTGATTCAGTTCATGCGCCACGCTGGCTGATAACTGGCCCAGCATCGCCAGTTTTGCCGCCTGCACCAGCTTGTCCTGTGCCGCATGCAATGCAGTTTCTGCCCGCTGTCGTTCTTCAATCTGATGCTGTAAATCAGCTGTGCGGGCCTGCACCCGCTGTTCCAGCTGGTTATGCGCCTGCTCCAGCATCTGGCGCGCCTGCACATGATATTGCTGGCGCTGCCAGAGCATGGCAGCACCGATTAACCCGATACCACACAGGGTCAGCGCAATCCAGGTCGCCTGCCAGGCACGGCTGTCGACCTCGTCTAACGGATTCAGCACGTGCAGCTGCCAGTCTGCTGCAGGCATTGGTTGTTGTACGTGCAGGTAATGATGCGCCACACTATCATCTGTCATCTGCACCAGCGTCGCCGTCCTGAACTGTCCTGCGGTCTGCCGGGACAGTATGGGTAACGACTGACCCGGATAACGCTGACTGCGCCGGATCTGTTGTTTTACCGCAGCAGTCAGCGGCAGCCAGGCATGGTATAACCAGGTCGGACGGGTCGCGATGAATATCACGCCATCTGCATCGGTGACAAACACCTGCTGGCGTGCGCCACGCCAGCGTTGTTCCAGGACACTGACATCCAGCTTGACTACGACCACACCGATCACCTGCCCAAGCTGATATACCGGTTCGGCAAAATAATAGCCCCGTACGGCAGATGTCGTACCCAGGGCAGAATAACGTCCGGTGCGACCCTGCAATGCCTGCCGGAAATAAGGCCGGTAGGCAAAACGACGCCCGATAAAGGTTTCTTCCGCCTGCCAGTTACTGGCTGCCTGAGTCACACCCTGCCGGTCCATGAGATAGATGGCCAGTGCCTGACTCGCCTGTGCACTCTGTTCAAAATATTCATTCAGTGCCTGACGCGCGGACAGATTGTGTGGCTGTTCCAGTACCTTACGCACGCGTTGATTGGTCGCCAGTAAGGCCGGAATCGCCTGATATTTTGCCAGTTCTCCGGCCACATGCGCGGTATACAGGGTCAATTGTTTCTGACTGTCTGCCAGATGGTCATGCAAAGCGGCCACCCGCACCGACCAGAACACGGACAGCAGCACGACGGCAAGTGCCACACTGACGTAAAATAACAAACGCCAGACATCACTGGTGGTGAAGGTGCCGGGCGAGAAAAAATCCGGTCTGTTCAGCACTGTTTATACACGACATAAGCACCCGTAACGATGCAGCGTATCGCACTCGGCATTGAATACGATGGCCGCCGGTTTCATGGCTGGCAGGCGCAGCGCGATCCTGTGCGTACTGTGCAGCACACCCTGGAACACGCCCTGACACAAGTCGCCGCGCATCCGGTACGGGTCGCCTGTGCCGGACGTACAGATACTGGCGTACATGCACTGGCACAGGTCGTGCATTTTGATACTACCGCGCGGCGGACGCCATACAACTGGGTCGCCGGTACCAACGCCAGTTTACCGCAGGACGTGAATGTCTGCTGGGCACAGACGGTCAGTGCTGATTTTCATGCCCGTTATTCAGCCTTGGGACGACATTACCGTTATCAGATCCTCAACCGCCCGGTGCGCAGCAGTCTGTGGGCCGGGCGTGCAACCTGGGTTCGTCGACCGCTGGCTGTCACACAGATGCATCAGGCTGCGCAGGCACTGACCGGAACACACGATTTTTCCAGTTATCGTGCCCGGGCCTGTCAGGCTGCATCTCCCATCCGCACCCTGCATCAGATCCGGGTTGCACAACAAAGCGAACTGATCATCCTGACGGTACACGCGAATGCGTTTTTACAACATATGGTGCGCAATATTGCCGGTGTGCTGATCGCCATCGGCCAGGGTGAGCGCCCGATCCACTGGGCTGAACAAGTCCTGCATTACCGCGACCGGACGCGCGGCGGCGTCACTGCTGCACCGGATGGTCTGTATTTTGCCGGAGTTGATTATCCGGCGGCATTTGCCCTGGCTCACCCTGCCTGGAGTATCAGTCTGCATGAATCTGATTGACCGCCTGATTCTGCGCGAAGTCCTGCAGGCACTCGGCCTGATCATCCTGATTCTGCTGGTCGTCCTGTGCGCGAGCCAGATGGTCCGGCTACTGGGTAAGATCGCAGCCGGCACCCTATCCGGCGAGATGTTGCTCAGTCTGATCGGATACCAGATCATCCGGCTGTTACCACGGTTACTGCCTGCCGCCTTCTTTTTTGCGCTGTTGTGGGTGCTGGCCGGCATGTACCGCGATAACGAGATGACCGCTCTGTACAGCAGTGGTGTCAGTGTGGCGCGGATTTATCGTGCCGCACTGATCAGCGCACTGCCGGTCTGCATCCTCACAGCTGCCTGCTCGCTGTACTGGGTGCCCTGGGCGAATGCTGGCATTCAGCAGATCCGGCAACAGCCACAAGCACTGGATAAGATCAGCCTGGTACGTCCGGCAGAATTTAACGAATATGGTGAGATCATTGTGTATGCCGCTGCCCTGTCCGCAGATGGCACCCGGTTACAACAGCTGTTTCTGCAGGATCAGCAACAGGACCAGACAGGTATTGTCCTGGCAGACAGTGCGCAGATTCACACCACACCGGAAACAGGTGAACGCTACCTGATTCTGCAACAGGGCCACCGGTATGTCGGCACACCCGGACAGGCTGATTATCAGATCGGCAGCTTCGGGGAATATGGCCTGCGGATTCCCGCGACAGAGCCTGTTCCGGCCCGGTTGCAGATTGCGGCGCAACCGAGCAGCCAGTTATGGCAGCAGGATCAGCTCGCCGCACGCGCCGAATGGCAGTATCGCCTGTCCCTGCCGCTGGCAGTTCTGGTCTTCACGCTGCTGGCGGTACCACTGGCCCGGACTGCGCCGCGCCAGGACATCTATGGCCGGATTGCGCTGGCGATCCTGCTCTATTTTATCTATCTGAATCTGCAACGGGTGGCCGAACGCTGGATGGAACAGGCGATCACCCCAGCCTGGCTCGGACTGTGGTGGGTCGCTGCCGGTCTGGCAGCGATCGCTGGTTTGTTATTGTTCCTGAACACAACCTGGCTGGCACAACAGAAACGTATCTGGCGTACCCGGCATGTTCATACTTAAACGCTACGAACGTTACCTTGCGCGCACGATCCTCAGTACCACCAGCCTGACCCTGCTCGCCCTGGTGAGTCTGCTGGTCGTGTTCCGGTTTATTGACGAATCCGAAGACCTGAATACAGGCGACTATCAGCTATCGGATGCGCTGTGGGTGGCCCTGCTGTCTGCGCCGCACGACTTACTGGCAGCCTTTCCGATGGCCGCCTTGCTCGGCGGTCTGCTCGGACTTGGTGGCCTGGCCAGTCGCAGCGAACTGATTGCACTACGGGCCGCCGGTATCAGTACCGGGCAGATCCTGCTCGCCAGCGCGAAGGCCGGCATAGTGTTATTGCTGTGTGTGATCGTGTGCAGCGAATGGATTGCGCCCTACACGGCACAACAGGCACAACAATGGCGGCTGGCCCGCCAGCAGGGTGCCATCACCCACTATACAGACGATGGTCTGTGGGCGCGTGATGGTAACACCTTCATACATATCGCGCAGATCCATACCAGCACACAACTGAGCGGAATCACCAGCTATATTCTGGACGAAGAACACCGGTTACGCACCCATCAGCGGGCGGCCAGCGCCCGCTATCAGGACGGCAGCTGGCAATTATATGAAATCGCCCGTACCCATATTCAGCCGGAAGGTGCGCAGGTTCATACGTTACACCAGGACAGAGCGCACTGGGATACCCTGCTGAATCCGGCACTGCTTGCTGTGATCATCACAGATCCCGCTCTGCTTACCCTGCCCGAGTTGTATCAGACCATCCGCTATCTGCGTGACAACGGCCAGAACGCACTGACCTATCAGCTGGCATACTGGGATAAAATCATCAATCCGATCACGACCCTGCTGATGTTATTACTGGCTGTGCCCTTTGTCCTGTCACAGCCCCGGCGTGGTGCCGGGCAGCGGATCATGCTCGGTGCCCTGATCGGAGCAGGTTATTTTCTGCTCAGCCGGGGATTATCGTATGCAACTGTGGTGTATGCACTCAACCCACTGCTGGTCATCTTTATCCCCATCCTGCTGTGCCTGGGCAGCATCGGATATCTGCTACAACGCATCCGCTAGAGAAAAGCGCAGTGTCAGATCATGCCCTGAGTCTGTTCTCCGAGGTACGCTAATAAAACCATCCGTGGGGGCTCGGCTGCGGCCATCCGGGCCGCAGACGCCCTCGGAGAGCAGAATAACGCTTGCCAGAGACCTGTGGTAGCAAATCACCACATCAGTTTGAATCGCACCCCTGATCACTTGTTCGGTATCAGTGTATTTGTAAGTCACCTAAATCCGTGACCGGTACTCATTCTGTCGTTTTCCGGGCCTGTCACCTGAAGACAAAGTTCCCGATGCGAAGACGATCTGGGTATTTCGTGAAGCCCTGAAAGCTGGAAAGACAACCCAGCCAAACTGAGACAAAAAGACGTTGATGCGCGCTGGACAAAGAAAAGATGAAGCGAATACATCCAAAAACGTCTGGGTTGACTCAGCTTATCGTTCACGGCGTTGCGAACAAAAAACGCTCAACAGTTCGAGTTGAGCATGTGTTTGCGACACACAAACCCATGATGAGAGATATTGTCCGCACCATTGGCTATGCCAGGGCCCGGGTAAAGCCAGGCATGATCAATATAGCGTATAACATCAAACGCTGGGGCACACTCAAGCAAGCGTTAGGATAAGCCGAGGGATTGGTAGGCCTGAAAACCTGAATTTATCAACCGAAAAGTGATTTATTTAGAGATACCCTTAAAATGCTTCACATGCTTTCAAGCCGGAAATGGCTGACACGTGGATAACTTAGAATATAGCTGACATCACCATTAACGGTGATACGATGATCTTCATCCGGTTCTGTGGTATTGCCAACAATATCAATAACAGTTGTATCAGTGTCGATGATAAAATCAGAAGATTGGCCGACAGACCAGACAGCTATAACATTACCCTGTTTATTTTGTGCTATCAGACGATGTATGCCATTTTTCTGTCTTACAAAACATGTTACAACAGCATGCTGAAATAGTTCGATCAATAATTTAAAGCTGTAATAGGCCTTACGCTTTCTGATTTGACTCTGTCCGATGCTAACTTCTGTACGATTATCAATCAGACCATAACCCGGTGCAACAAGTTGATGCCAGAAACATGCCGTGACCTTACCACTGGCAAACATCAGCAGATAATATCGCACCAGATATCTGGCCTGCTGTTCTTCGCTGACCATACAGTTGCCAACTGCCGGAGCAAAAGGTTCGGTGCCTGATAGTGGCCAGTTAGTTTCTGTAATCCACAACTCATTTTCAGTTTTTGTACTGGCCGAAATAAGCGAGTGAAAACAACTGATTTTGCCGATCAGATCAAACCCGAACTGTTTGTTTTCAGGAGCACCTCGTCGATCCACATACAGCAAACTGGCAACGCCATCGTATTGAACCGGCCTCAGATGAAATAATGCGCGCATGAAATGGGGTAATTCAAAATCGATAATACTCGCGCCAAGTAGCTTGATATGGGGAAAATGTGTTTGTTTAATCTTTTGTGCAACAGCAAAAAAATCGAAATATTCATCAAGTGATGTAAATGCCCACTTACGTCGGTTGACGGCATGCGCCATCTGGTAATCCTGTACCAGGCCGTCTAATCTGGTAAAGATTGTCCGCAGGCTTTGTTCCAGCAAGGCATGGTCATCAATGTGCCTTCGATCCTGTAAAATGGCCACCAGCAGGTTCCTGGCACGAAAATGCTGAATAAATTCGATATACCGCTCAATATTTTCTATATCAGCCAGGGGTATGCGAATCAGTAGTCGCTCAACCCCCAGCTCCTCGACCATAGCTACTAATTGTTCTGCCGATAGGTTATGCTTCCGGCTCAGTCTGCTTTCTATATTGACACATAAACCAATACTGTTGATTTCAGTCGCATTAATCATGCACCGTTTTCTGCATAACAGGGGTATGCCGTACAACAGTAACAATAAACCGGAAACAAAGGTTTTTATCGTACCCGCAGCACCTTGCCGATACAAGTTTCGGCGCAGTTCCCGATCACGAATCACCGCGGGCTGATCAGAATACGGATCCCAGGGATACTTGTTATTATCCGGCATGACGGGTGCCTTTGCAGCAGTTCATTAACGTCCCGATAATCCTGCAGCCAGGCGTTTCAGGTATTTCTTTCTTGTACGCCATTGCACTTCTTTAAGCTGGTATCGCCGCAGGATTCGATAACACTTATCCGGGTTAGTCTGCGTATATTCAGCATAACAGCTGGCAATAAATTTTATAATATTGCCATTGTTGCTCAGTCTGGCAAAATTTTTAAGCCCAGCATGCAGGTTAACCTTCTTAAACTGTATACGGTTGATATCAATAATAAAGAAATCACAGGCACGATCATTTTTTTTCACCAATGTATTACCGGGACTATGATCGAGATGCAAAACATTTTTTTTATGCATAGCATAGGTAAATGCAACAAATTGCCTGATGATAGCAAAGTCGGCGTTATCACCCTGGTTCAGAATGTCACGTATCGCGAAGTCATGGTCGATAAGCTCAGAAAAAAAGTAACTTTCCCGTAGTTTGCCCTGCGCAAATCTTTCTGTATAAGCCAGCGGCCTGTGCGTATTGATGCCCAGTGCCTGTAGTTTCTTTGCATACTCAAACGATCGTCTTGCCTTGCTCGGGCGCCAATGCGCATAAATCCAACCCTGCACAGCATCAGGTATTTTAAACGATTTAACAATGATAGTGATCGTATCAGATACGTCGGCAACCGTTGTATCTGATAAGCTTTTGTTAATCGTGAACTGTTTGACAACATTACGCTGATCATGCAGCACGACTCCGTCAGAAGAAAATTTTTCTTCAATCAGTTCTAATTCTGTCTTTAACAGATCAACACCGGAAGCCATATGCATCAGATTTTTTTTCATACCCTATAAACCTATCCTGCAGAGCTCCCCTATGCCCGACACCGCCGCCAGACAAGGTACTTCATCCGGAATACATCGCACCTTCCGGATGGTCTGCCTGATCTGGTCATTATTCCAGATCTGGGTCGCCTCTCCCCTGCCTTTTTTGTTCGGTGTCGGCGTATTCAATAATACGCAGACCCGTGCGATTCACCTCAGCTTCGCGATTTTACTGACCTTCCTCGGCCTGAGTCGCAACCGCCAGTCCTCGTCCACCAGCGTCCGGGACATCATCCTTGCCTGCCTGGCCGTCTGGGGCTGCAGCTATCTGTTTGTCTTTTACGATACCCTGGCCCAGCGCGCCGGTGCTCCCTTGCTGATTGATGTTATCGCAGCCACTACCGGCCTGCTGCTGCTGCTGGAAGGTACCCGGCGTGTGCTTGGCCTGCCGCTGGTGATCGTCGCCAGCATCTTTCTGCTGTATTCCGTCACCGGGCCTTATATGCCGGATGTGATTGCACATCAGGGGGCCAGCCTGAATAAGCTGTTGTCACACCAGTGGCTCACGACTGAGGGCGTATTTGGCGTGGCACTCGGCGTATCAGCTGACTTTGTGTTTCTGTTTGTGTTATTCGGTGCCTTGCTGGAGCGTACCGGCGCAGGGGCCTATTTTATCCGGGTTGCATTTGCGCTGATGGGTCATATGCGCGGCGGGCCTGCGAAGGCCGCCGTAGCGGCCTCCGGCCTGAGTGGCATGATCTCCGGTTCTTCTATCAGCAATGTGGTCACCACCGGTACCTTCACGATTCCGTTGATGAAACGCGTCGGCTTTCCTGGTTATAAGGGTGCAGCGATTGAAGTCGCCGCTTCGACCAACGGTCAGCTGACACCTCCGATCATGGGTGCTGCGGCCTTTCTGATGGTCGAGTATGTCAATATTCCGTACATTGAAGTCATTCAGCACGCCCTGTTGCCAGCCCTGATCTCGTATCTGGCATTGTTTTATATCGTACATCTGGAGGCTGTGAAGGCCGATATGCAAGGCCTGCCCAGGCCGGCCAGTCAGACCAGACGCTGGGCTGCCTATGCACTGACTGGCGTCGGTTTCTGTCTGTTCAGCCTGGGTGTATATTATGGCCTGAGCGCACTCAAGGTCATCTGGCCGCAGGCAGCGCCCTGGCTGATCATCAGTCTGTTAATCGCCAGCTATTTCGGCCTGATTGCATATGCTGCACCTTACCAGACCGCTGCTGCCCGTACGGACCTGAGCGAAGACCTGACAGCATTACCACCGCTCGGGCCGATTGTCAGATCCGGCCTGTTTTATCTTCTGCCTCTGCTGGTCCTGATCTGGTGTCTGACTGTCGAACGTTTTTCGCCCGGATTGTCTGCATTTTACGCCCTGGCTGTGATGCTGGTGATCACGCTGACTAAGGATGCCCTGATGGCATTATGTCAGCATCAGTCTGCCTGGTGGCATCAGTTGCACCGGGGCGCACAGGATCTGTACGCCGGTCTGCAACAGGGCGCAAACAACATGATCGGCATTGCCCTGGCGACGGCAACCGCCGGGATCGTGGTCGGCACCATCACTCTAACCGGCATCGGTCAGATCATGACCGATGTCATTCTGGAACTCTCGCAGGGCCATATGCTGCTGACCCTGCTGTTCACCGCACTGATCTGTCTGATCCTCGGCATGGGTCTGCCAACCACAGCAAACTATATTGTGGTAGCTACCCTGATGGCGCCGGTGATTGTCGATATTGGTGCTCTGAATGGTATGATTGTGCCATTGATCGCGGCGCACCTGTTTGTGTTTTATTTCGGCATCCTGGCGGATGACACGCCACCGGTCGGGCTGGCTGCATTTGCCGGAGCTGGTATCGCCGGTTCTGACCCGATCCGCACCGGCATTCAGGGTTTTTCTTACGATATCCGCACTGCGGTGTTACCGTTCATGTTTGTGTTTAATACCCAGTTGTTATTGCTGGATATCCGGACAATGACCGAACTGGCGATCACGGTGATCACTGCGGCAATGGCCATGCTGATCTTTGCCGCCGCTACCCAGAGCTACTGGCTGACGAAGTGTCGCTGGTGGGAAAATGCGCTCCTGTTACTTTGTGCCTTCACCCTGTTCAGGCCGGATTTCTGGATGGATCAGCTGATACCACCCTATCGCCAGATCGCACCCCAGACATTAGCGCAACATATTCAGCCGGCCGACCAGGCGGTGCGACTGCGGGTTCAGGGCGATTCGCTGGAGGGCAACCTGATACAGAAAACGGTATTGTTACCCCTGCCTGAGCAAGGTAGTCCGGACGCACGACTGGCCGCTACCGGACTCAGTTTAACGGATTCATCCGCAGGTACACATGTCGCATTTGTCCGGCATGGCAGCCCGGCTGCGCAGGCTGGCCTGGATTTTGACTGGCAGATTCTGGCACTGGAGCTGCCTAATCCACGTCCACCGCTGGCGTTGTGGTATCTGCCCGCGCTCGCTGTGCTGGTCTTGGTCGGCTGGAACCAGATCCGTCGTCGCACGGCAGGGTAAAGTATGACGCAAGCTACATCCGGATCTGTTTCGCTGCACCTGCATGGTCTGAGCGTACTGATTACCCGACCTGCGGCTCAGGCTCAGGTGTTTGCGGAAGCTGTACAACAGGCACACGGTCGTCCGGTCTGCTTTCCGACACTTGAAATTCTGGGGCCTGCAGACAAGGCAGCAGCACAGGCCGCGCTTGCACAGCTGGATCAGACTGATCTGGTGATCTTTACCAGTGCCAACGCGGTGCAATATGCATTTCCACTGCTGCCGGAACGCATTCCGCTGGATCTGTCGATCGCAGCGATCGGCAAGGCCACCGCTGCCGCTTTAGAGCAGGCTGGCCTGGCACCGACACTCACGCCGCAACAGCCGGACAGCGAAGGGTTACTGGCCCTGCCGGACCTGCAGCAGGTGGCCGGTCAGCGCATTCTGATCGTACGCGGCAACGGGGGTCGGACCATGCTCCGGCAGACACTCAGCGCACGTGGTGCAACGGTACATTATGCGGAGGTCTATCGCCGCCAGTGCCCGCAGCGTAACCCGCATAACCTGATCCGGCACTGGGACACGCTGGTGGATGTGGTCACTGTCACCAGTAATACCATCCTGAATAACCTGCACCAGCTGCTCGGCAGCACCGGGCAGGCAATGTTACATCAGACGCCGGTGCTGGTACCCGGCATACGGGTTGCGCACCATGCGCGTAACCTCGGTTGCCAGCAGGTATATCAGGCTGCCTCAGCACTGGATTATGATATGCTCACTGCCCTGACACGCACTCATTATGTGCCCCGGACCGCCGTTTCACCATCTCCTGACAACATATGAAATATAAGAACAGCAATCGGAAATCAGCAGGTATGCCTGATCCGCACCCTGCCTCTGAATTGACGCCATCGTGCAGCGATGAAATAATATGCCGCATTTTGGCAAAAATCCCGGCACTGACTCAGGCCTGATACGCTGCGGCGTACAATCATTATTGTTATGACCTATCACCAGTTACCTCCGCAACACGGCTTATATCACCCTGGCAACGAGCACGATGCATGTGGCGTAGGCTTTGTCGCGCATATTCAGGGCAAACAAAGTCATGCGATTATTGAATATGGCCTGACCATCCTGCAACGCCTGCACCACCGGGGTGCAGTCGGTGCCGATCCGTGTGCCGGTGACGGTGCCGGTCTGTTATTACAGCTGCCGGACCAGTTTCTGCGTGCGGTAGTACCCTTTGATCTGCCGGAATCTGGTCGCTATGCAGTTGGTCAGGTCTTTCTGCCGCAGGAGTCGGCAGCCCGTGCTGATGTTGAGGCAATAATCACTCACTATATTGCAGCCGAAGGCCAGCATCTGCTGGGCTGGCGCACGGTCCCCGTCAATAATCAGGGTCTCGGCGAGAGCGTCTTACCGACAGAACCGGTTATCCGGCAGGTCTTTGTAGCGAGCGGTGCCCATTGTGCAGATCAGGATGCATTTGAGCGCAAATTGTTTGTCATCCGGAAACAGATCGAAAACCAGTTCCATTGCGACTCTGCAGATAAGATCGGTTATTTTTCTTCTCTCTCCTCCCGTACTCTGGTCTATAAAGGGATGTTGCTGGCAGATCAGGTCGGCGACTATTATCCCGACCTGCAGGATGAGCGCATGGTCTCGGCACTGGCTCTGGTACATCAGCGTTTTTCAACCAATACATTCCCGACCTGGGATCTGGCCCATCCATTCCGGATGATCGCACACAATGGTGAAATCAATACGGTACGCGGCAATATTAACTGGATGGCAGCCCGCCGTCATGCGATGCGCTCGGATGTGCTGGGCGATGATCTGGATAAGATCTGGCCACTGATTCCGGATGGGCAGTCAGATACCGCCTGCTTCGATAACGCGCTGGAATTGCTGGTCATGAGCGGCTATTCCCTCGCCGAAGCCATGATGATGCTGATTCCGGAAGCCTGGGAAGATCATCCCGAGATGGGTGAACAACGTCAGGCATTCTATGAATACCATGCAGCCCTGATGGAACCCTGGGACGGGCCGGCAGCAGTCGCCTTCACCGATGGTCGCCAGATCGGTGCCACTCTGGACCGGAACGGATTACGTCCGGCTCGCTATATGATCACAGACGATGATCTGATCGTGCTGGGTTCAGAAATGGGTGTGTTACCGGTTCCCGAACACAAAATTATTAAAAAATGGCGACTGCAGCCTGGCCGGATGTTGCTGATTGATCCGGAACAGGGCGGCATTATCGATGACCACACGCTGAAACAACGACTATGTGCAGCTCAACCCTATCAGGAATGGCTTGACCGGAGTCAGATCCGTCTGGAAGAACAAAGTGCACCGCCGACCCACACGATCCCGGAAGTTACCGACCTGCTGTCACAACAACAGGCATTCGGCTACACTCAGGAAGATCTGAAGATCATTCTGGCACCGATGATTCTGGGCGGACAGGAAGCGACCGGTTCCATGGGCGCAGACAACCCACCCGCTGTCCTGTCACGCCGTGCAAAACATCTGTCGCACTATTTCAAACAATTATTTGCGCAGGTAACCAACCCACCGATTGATCCGATCCGCGAATCTATTGTGATGTCACTGGTCGCTCTGGTCGGACCACGTCCGAATCTGCTCGGTCACGATAATGACGAACACAAACGGCTGGAGTGCCGCCAGCCAATCCTGACCAATACCGACCTGGCCCGCATTCGCCATCTGGAAATCACACAACAGGGTGCCTTCCGCAGCAGAACACTGGATCTGACCTACCCGGCAGCACAAGGTGCTGACGGTATGGCAGCTGCCTTGCAGGCATTATGTGCTGCAGCAGAACAGGCCGTCCGGGCAGATACCAACATCGTGATCCTGTCTGATCGTGCCGTCAGTGCCGAGCAGATTGCGATCCCGGCATTACTGGCGACTTCAGCAGTACACCACCATCTGATCCGGCAGGGGCTGCGCACTGAGACCGGCCTGGTTGTGGAAACTGGTGCTGCACTGGAAGTGCACCATTTTGCTACCCTCGCTGGTTTCGGTGCCGAGGCGATCAACCCGTATCTGGCCTTCGCCACCCTGCATACCTTGCTGCCGAAACTGCCGGACGCACCCGATGTTGAACAGGCCAGCCGGAATTATGTGCAGGCTATCGGCAAGGGCCTGCTGAAGGTGATGTCCAAGATGGGCATCTCAACCTATCAGTCTTATTGCGGGGCACAAATCTTTGATGCAGTCGGGCTGCACCGTAAGTTCGTTGCTGCCTATTTTCCGGGCACCCATACCGCGATAGACGGGATCGGCCTGCCGGAGGTCGCCGCCGGAGCGGTCGAATGGCACCAGCAGGCGTACGGTAATGCCGAAATCTACCGCCAGCAACTGGATGTCGGCGGGGATTATGCATTTCGCCTGCGCGGCGAAGATCATATGTGGACCCCGGCCACTGTCAGCAAGCTGCAACATGCCGTGCGCAGCAATAACGCGGCAATCTATGCTGAATATGCGCAGCAGGTCAACGAACAGAATGAGCGCTTGCTGACCCTGCGCGGCCTGATGCGTCTGCACACAATAGCCCGGCCACTGCCACTGGACGAGATAGAACCGGCCAGCGAGATCGTGAAACGATTTTCCACCGGTGCCATGTCATTCGGTAGTATTTCGCACGAAGCACATACCACGCTGGCAAAGGCAATGAACCGGATCGGCGGCAAATCAAACACTGGTGAAGGTGGCGAAGAACCGGCGCGCTTTCAGCCACTGGTGGACGGACAACCTAATCCGGAACGATCCGCCATCAAACAGGTTGCCTCAGGCCGGTTTGGCGTCACCACCGAATATCTGGTGAGCGCAGATGATATCCAGATCAAGATGGCGCAGGGTGCAAAGCCTGGCGAAGGCGGACAATTACCCGGTTATAAGGTGAATCAGCAGATTGCCAGGGTACGTCATTCCACACCCGGCGTTGGCCTGATCTCACCGCCGCCGCATCACGACATCTACTCTATCGAAGACCTGTCCCAATTAATTCATGACCTGAAGAATGTGCAGCCGGAGGCACGCATTTCGGTCAAGCTGGTCTCCGAGATCGGAGTCGGTACCGTCGCCGCCGGGGTCAGCAAGGCACATGCCGATCATATCACCATTGCCGGCTATGACGGCGGCACCGGGGCCTCGCCCCTCACCTCAGTGAAACATGCCGGCTCTCCCTGGGAAATCGGACTGGCCGAAACCCAACAAACCTTAGTCCTGAACCGGCTACGCTCGCGTGTCAGCATCCAGGCGGATGGTGGCATGCGCACCGGACGTGATGTGGTGATCGCAGCCTTGCTCGGTGCCGATGAAATCGGCTTTTCGACCGCACCCCTGATCGCCGAAGGCTGCATCATGATGCGCAAATGCCATCTGAACACCTGCCCGGTCGGGATTGCCACGCAGGATCCGGAACTGCGCAAACGGTTCACCGGCCAACCGGAACATGTAATCAACTATTTTTTCTTCGTCGCAGAAGAAGTCCGCCAGCTGATGGCTGAACTGGGCGTTCGTACCTTTCAGGAAATGATCGGCCAGAGCAACCGGCTGGATATGCGCACCGCGATCAATCACTGGAAGGCACAGGGACTGGATTACAGCCGACTGCTGCACCAGGCCAGCCCGGCGGATGGAGATACAGTTTATTGCTCCAAAGCACAAGACCATGGACTGGTACGCGCTCTGGATCATCAACTGATCGCGCAGGCCTCACCTGCGCTGGAACAGGCCCGACCGGTTGAGATTGACATCACAATAGATAATACGCACCGCACCTTTGGTGCGATGCTGTCTGGTCGGGTGGCGGAACGTTACGGGCATACCGGATTACCGGAAGACACGATCCGGATCCGGGCACAGGGGATTGGCGGACAATCGTTCGGCGCCTGGCTGGCGCACGGCGTCACACTCCGGTTGAGTGGCGAAGCAAACGACTATGTTGGCAAAGGCTTGTCCGGCGGTAAACTGATCATTGCAGCCCCTGGCAACAGCCAGATGGGTGCAACTGACCAGAACGTCATCGTCGGCAATACAGTGTTATTTGGTGCGATCAGCGGCACCTGCTATATTCAGGGTGTTGCCGGAGAACGGTTTGCTGTGCGCAACTCAGGCGCACATGCCGTTGTAGAAGGTGTCGGTGATCACGGCTGCGAGTATATGACTGGTGGTGTAATCGTGGTACTCGGCGAGACCGGGCGCAACTTTGCCGCCGGTATGTCCGGCGGCATTGCATATGTGCTGGATCGCGACAACCAGTTCGAACAACGCTGCAATCCGGAACAAGTCACGTTAGAGTCCGTCGATCCGACCGATACCGGCACAGAAGAACAGGTCGCCCGGAACCCGTTGCGCTATGACGCAAGCCGTCTGCGCCAGATGATACAAAGCCACGCTGACCATACTGGTTCAACCACTGCACGTAAACTCCTGAACGACTGGGAAGATAGTGTATCGCTCTTCCGCAAAGTGGTACCGGCAGACTATCGTCGTGCACTGCTCGAACATACCATCACATGAGATCCGGGATACATCAATGCCTTACGTATCCATGTTTTTCGGCATCATCATCAGCATGTTCCATCGGGAACACAATCCCCCTCATGATAGAGCCACTGGATTAAGCAAGGAATATCTATGGAACATTTACCCGTCGTGATAGATGCAGAATATATCAGTAATTATAAAATAAAACTCACTTTTGATACCGGAGAGAAAAAAATTGCGGATTGTGCACAATGGCTTGAAGGCGAAGTGTTTGAGCCACTAAAAAATAAAGACTATTTCCGGAGCTTTTTTGTTAATGGCTGGACTATATCATGGCCAAATGGGGCTGATATTGCGCCTGAAACATTATACGAAGAAAGCCAATCAGTCTGATGAGCCTATACGAATGGCTTAATTTAAAGATCACGTCCATCAGTGCATTATGTGTTGCTGGTAGCTTGTTTTATCTGGCGCAACAAATCAGATTGTTCATCAAAGCACATCAGGATAACCATGATTGGAATCGCCGCATAGAAACACAGCATGCATTGAATAAAGTCAGAGAACTGAATACAGATGCACTTAACATAGAGTTCGGCTTCACGAATAGAAAAAGCCCTATTCCACTAGATGAAATACTTGCTGCATTTGAAAAAGACATAATTTTACAACAGCACTTACATCGATTGCTTAATTTTTATGAAGGCTTAGCTAACGGTATATTTTCTGGGATATATGATGAAAAAATCATAAAAGTAAACAGGTACAGTCCCATGAAAAAAGAGTTTACACGGTGCCAGTATTATATCGACCATCGACGTAAAGAATCCAACAGAACAGCTTGGTCAGGTTACGAAAGATTAATGAGAAAGTGGGAGCAGGATCATACGAGATCAGGCGATCTGGAACCAACCGGAAACTTAAAGAGCTGATATACAAAGGCCCACATTTTCCTGCCCCGGTGCATTGATTGCGCCACCCGAAAATAGCCACAGAGGTGGTTGTACCACTGCACATAAAGAGCGATACCCGGGTCTGTTCTCCGAGGGCGTCTGCGGCCCGGATGGCCGCAGCCGAGCCCCCACGGATGGGTTTATGGCGTACCTCGGAGAGCAGACCCGGGTATCGCTGACACGGAAGTTGACATCCTAAGGTGTTACATGTACACCAGTATGCCATATCAGTCTGAATCGCACCCAATGAGAACAGTCCATGGGTAAAACCACCGGCTTTAAAGAGATACCCCGGAAAGATCACGGCCACCTGCCCGTTGCCGAACGAATCCGGCATTACCGCGAATTCAGTATTGCCCTGAGCGACACCGAGCTGCAGGCGCAGGGTGCCCGGTGTATGGATTGTGGTATCCCGTTCTGCCATGAAGGTTGTCCGGTAGATAATCTGATTCCGGACTGGAATGATCTGGTGTATCAGTCTGACTGGCAGACTGCGTCTGATATATTGCACAGCACGAACAACTTTCCGGAGTTTACCGGACGGATCTGCCCGGCCCCCTGCCAGGCGGCGTGTACGCTGAATATTACTGACGAACCGGTCACGATCAAGACGATAGAAGGTGCGATTGCGGATAAGGCATGGGAACAGGGCTGGATACAGCCGCAACCAGCAGCACAACAAACCGGCAGAACCATCGCGATTGTCGGCTCCGGCCCGGCCGGTCTGGCAGCTGCACAACAACTGGCACGTGCCGGACACCAGGTCAGTGTGTACGAGCGTGAAGACCAGATCGGTGGTCTGTTACGCTATGGTATTCCGGACTTTAAGATGGATAAGGCACTGATAGACCGGCGCCTGACGCAATTATCTGCAGAAGGGATCACCTTCCATACCAATGCCCACATCGGCGTGACGATACCGGTCAGCCAGCTACAGGCAGATTATGATGCGATCCTGCTCGCTGGCGGTGCCGAGCAGCCACGCGATGTCCCGGTACCCGGCCGTGAGCTGGATGGGGTGCATTTTGCTATGGACTTTCTGGTAACCAACAACAAGGTGGTTCAGGGCGTCAGTGACACCCGAACAATTACAGCGACAGATAAACAGGTTGTCGTGATCGGCGGTGGTGATACCGGTTCAGACTGTATCGGGACTGCAAACCGGCAGGGTGCTGCTAAGATCACGCAGCTGGAACACAACAATGCGCCACCAGAACAGGAAGATAAAGGCCTGACCTGGCCTGAATGGCCACATAAGCTACGGACTTCAACCTCTCAGGCAGAAGGCTGTGAACGCCTCTGGAATGTCAGCACTGCAGCCTTTGTCGGTGATGAGCAGGGACGCTTACAGGCGATCCGCTGCATACTGGTACGCTGGGATAAGGATGAGCAGGGATGCTGGTCTAAGACACAGGTACCTGACTCTGAATTTGAGATTAAGGCGGATCTTGCACTGCTGGCGATTGGCTTCAGCAGCCCGGTACAGGTCGGGCTGCTGGAACAACTACAACTGCGTCAGGACGAACATGGCAATGTACAGGCTGCGACAGACGGTGAGCATGCGTATCAGACCAGTACGCCTGGTATCTTTACGGCTGGCGATATGCGCCGGGGCCAGTCGCTGGTCGTCTGGGCGATCCGCGAAGGCCGTCAGGCCGCACAGACGATAGATCACTATCTGATGGGACGCAGCGGTTTACCCCGCTAAAGCAGACCCGTGTTACCTCTTCCAAACCTGTTCATGGCAGGCTCCACCGCTTATGCGGCACTTAAGGGCTTCAACGCCTATTGGGAAAAACAAGTCACCCGCCTGGCCTTAATCTCAACAAAAAAAGATCGGCCCCCTACATCAGTCAGCCTGATATCTGCAGAAAACAGCCTCCCGACTGATATTCAGCACACACAGAATCAGACTGACAGCATTGATGTAGAAGAGTGGATCAACAGAGATTTTGCAATAGCCAGTGGTGTTTTACTCACCACACTCGGCGGCCTCTGGCTACCCTGGTTAACACCAGTCAGTGTCGCAGCACTTGTCTACCTGACCTGGCCTGTTGCGAAACGTGTTTATCGTGGATTGACCAGACAAAAACGTCTCAAATCTGATGCACTGGATTTAGTCTGTTTACCCCTGTTAATTTTTTCAGGTTATATCCCAGCTGCCGCTATCAACTACTGGTTATATTATGCCGGACTCAAATGTCTGGTGAAGGCAAAAAACAATTCGCAACATCAGTTGGCACATATCTTTCAGGACCAGTTCAGTACCGTGCACGTGCACACATCTGAGGCTGAAATAGAAATAGATTTTTCTGCGTTACAAGTTGGTGATATTGTTATCGCACAAGGTGGTGAAACTATTCCGATAGATGGTAACATTACGCAGGGCTGCGCCAGCGTGGATCAACATGCAATAACCGGTGAATCACAGCCAGTGGAAAAAACTGTTGGGGACACAGTATTTGCATTTACATTGATATTAAGCGGAAAAATCTATATTCGTATCACAAAAACCGGAGCAGAGACACAAGCTGCAAAAATGGAGGCGATGCTGGCCAGAACCACTGACTATGCTACAGCAAGAGAATTACAATTAGAAAAAATCTCTGACGATCTCACTTTACCTTCTTTTATTCTGGCCGGCCTGATGCTACCGATTGCCGGTCCCACCAGTGCCTTAGTGGTGCTCGACTCGCCGCTGCTGGAACATCTGTACATTTCGGGTAACATCAATATCCTCAGTCACCTGTCTTTAGCCGCCAGGCATCAATTACTGATTAAAGATGGGCGCGCCTTAGAAAAGTTACACGAAATTGACACCATTGTATTTGATAAGACTGGCACTCTGACTCAGGCACAACCCCATGTCAGCAGGATATATCCTGTTGCAGGGTTATCTGAAGAAACTGTCTTAACATATGCAGCGACTGCTGAATATAAACAAACACATCCGATTGCGAAAGCAATCCTGGCAGCAGCGCAGGAACGCAACCTGATTCTGCCTGAAATTGACGATACGCACTACCATATCGGCTATGGTATCAGGGTATCGCATCAGAGACATATTATCCGGGTCGGCAGTGCGCGATATATGACCCTGGAGAAAATCACGATACCTGCCGCGTTTGCACAACAACAGGACTATTGTCAAGAACACGCTTATTCTCTGGTCTATATTGCATCAGATGATCGTCTTATTGGTACGATAGAGCTGCACCCGACACCCCGCCCGGAAGCCGAAACCGTGACCCGGATGCTCAGACAACGCGGTCTGTCTCTGTATATCATGTCAGGTGATCATGAGGAGCCCACCCGGGCATTAGCACATCAGCTCGGTATCGATCGGTATTTTTCCGGAATATTACCTCAGGACAAGGCTCACTTAATTCAGGAACTGCAGAATCAGGGCCGAACAGTGTGTTTTGTCGGCGATGGCATTAATGATACTGTCGCACTGAAACAAGCCGACTTATCTGTTTCACTGGGTAGTGCCTCCGCCATTGCCACTGATACAGCACAGGTCATCTTTATGGATGATGATCTGCGCCAGTTTCATCGCCTGTTTGTCCTGTCTGACAGCCTGCAGAAACATTTTAAACGCAGTGTGATGTGGGATGTTGGTCCAAATTCGTTGTGTCTCGGCGGCGCACTCTTTATGCACTTAGGCGTCTACGGTGCTCTCGGCATCTATTGTATCGGTTTAGCAGGTGGTCTGATCAATGGCTTATTACCTGCTATCAGACCCGCAGGAGAATTGCGTCTGCCACCTGTACAGCTTACCAGCCAGGCGGCAGATACACAAAAATGAGTGGCACTACAATCGTAGCATCTGATTCTATCGGACTTTGAATGCCTCCCCAGCAAAGCCGGGGGTTCTCCTGTTGTTAATAATCGCTTTGATCAATCAGATCAGCGGTAGCCATATCAGCGCATCACGATCACACGTACGGCATCCAGACGCACCCGCGTCTGTTGCAGATACATCTCAAGTAGCTCACGCCGGGCGGCCCATTGTTCAATTTCTTCGGCACGTATTGTCGGATTCACTGCAGCTAATGCCTGCAAACGTTTCAGCTCTGCACCCAGTTCATGCTGCATCGTCTGAATAGCTGCTGTAACCGCCGTCATACTGGCGGTTTGTGCCTGTGTTTCTCCCTGTGCCAGCAATGGTCTGATTTTTGCCCCCTGTGACTGCATTACAGCTGCGATCAGCTTTTTATTGCCAGTCAGACACATGCCCTGCAACTCAGTCGACGTAAGCTGATCAGCCTGGTCCTGCCCCTGTCTGTCCAGCAGTAACCGATGGCAGGTCGGCGGCAGATAACGTTGTGCCTCTAATGCTGCCGGTGCCAGACATTCGCTCAGATACAGCAATTCCAGAAAGAAGGTGCCGGTCGGATAATCCGGATGGCGACAGACACTCATCGCCGCTGAACCCAGATCGCTGCTACTGAGCAGATCCATCGCACCCCGCACCATCGGATGCTCCCAGGTCAGAAATTCACGATCTTCACGAGCCAGTGCATCCGCCCGATGCCAGGCCACCCGCACACCGCGATCGGTCAGTCCCGGCACATGCTCCTGACGCATGTGCGGGCCTTTACGTACAAACTCTCCACCCTGCCCGATTGGCTGATGATCCACCCCGAATGCATCCCAGAACGTGCGCATATAGGTACGCACTGCATGCTGCTGATCGCATTCTGCCAGCTGCCGGGCCAATGTCGTGGCAATTTCCGGACGATGTGAGTGCAGCTCCAGTAACCGGTCACGCCCTGCGGCTAACTGCTGGCTGACTTTTTCCGTTGCGGCTCTGGCCGCCTGTATCAGAACCGGCAACCGCTCCGCATCGGCCAGTGCCAGTTGTAGCTGGTCTGCCAGTTGCGTATACACCATCTCACCTGCCGGACAGGTCGCCTGAAATGCATTCAGGCCATCCTGGTACCAATAATATAACACCTCGCTCGCCGCGCCCTGCAGATACGGCACATGAATCTGAATCTGCTGCTGCTGCCCGATCCGATCCAGACGTCCGATCCGTTGTTCCAGTAATCCCGGTATCAGCGGCAGATCAAACAGAATCAGATGATGCGCAAACTGAAAATTGCGCCCTTCGGAACCGATCTCGGAACATAACAAGGCCTGTGCACCTGCCTCCGTATCCGCAAAAAAGACCGCCGCCCGATCCCGCTCAATAATGTCCATTTCTTCATGAAACATCGCGACAGGCAACCCGATAGTATCCAGCAGATAACGGCGCAGGCTGATCACTGTCTGTGCCCGCGCGCAGATCACCAGCACCTTCGCCGGTGCCAGGGCACGTAGCTGATCCACCAGCCAGGCAACCCGGCTGTCAATCCGGCACCATTTACACGGATAATGCCGCTCTGGCGTCAGGTCTTCTTTATGTGAAACATAGTCACCCGGCAACGCCAGCGCATAACGATGCACCTGACGCTCCGGAAAGCCCTGTATCGCCTGGCGGGTATTGCGAAACAACATGCGCCCGGTACCATGCTGATCCAGCAGCTGCTGGATCACGCTCTGCGGGTCATCCGGTATATCGCCCAACAGTTCTGTAAGTCGTGCCTGTTGCGCCACCGTGAGTGTCTGCCCGGTCAGTAATGCTGTGGCCAGACGCGCAACCGGCTGATACGCCTGTTCTTCGACCAGAAAATGCGCATAATCGTGGAACCGTTGTGGATCCAGCAACCGCAGGCGTGCAAAGTGTCCGGCCTGACCGGATTGTTCCGGCGTCGCTGTCAGCAGTAGTACACCTGGTGTGTTCTCCGCCAGTGCCGCCACAAGGTCATAGGCCAGAGTTGATGCTTCCGGCGCCCAACCCAGGTGATGTGCTTCATCCACCACCAGCAGATCCCACTCACCGGCCAGAGCGGCTCGTGCCACACGTGCTGAACTGGTCAGAAACTCCAGACTGCACAAGACGCGCTGACCCGCCTGAAACGGGTTATTCTCGCCCTGCTGCAGAAAACGTTCGTCATCAAACAGCGAAAACTGCAGATTGAAACGCCGCAGCATTTCAACCAGCCACTGATGAATCAACGCTTCCGGCACCACCAGCAGGACCCGCTGTACCCGCTCCGACAGCAGCAGCCGGTGCATAATCAGACCAGCCTCTATGGTCTTACCCAGACCGACTTCATCTGCCAGCAGTACCCGGGGGGATAATCGACTGGCAACCTGATGCGCAATATACAACTGATGCGGAATCAGCGCGACGCGCGGGCCGCTAAGACCGAATACCGGCGAACGCCAGTGAGCAGCCAGTTGCCGCCAGGTCTGATAGCGCAGCCGGAACCAGTGGTCAGCATCTAAACGACCCAGCATCAGTTTATCGTACGGGCGATTCAGCGGCAGTTGATCCGGCAACTGCTGTTCCGGAATCGTGACCGTCTGTTCTGTTTCTGTACGACACTGATAGCTCAGCAGCTCATCACACACGTCCACCCGGGTCACGACCAGCGTACGACCCGTCACATCTTCAATCGTATCACCGACCTCAAAACGCACCCGCAGGAGGGGCGCATTACGGACCGCATACACCCGTTGCGCACGGGTTGTGGCAAAGACAATCTTTACCGTACGCACATCTACCGAAACCACAACGCCCAGGCCATGATCCGGTTCGGCTTCACTGATCCAGCGTTGTCCCGGCACAAACATAAACAAAACTCATAGCGCAGTGTACGTATCGTACATGAGCACTTTTTAACAAAGTATTTGCGAGTGCAGTAGTTTTCAGAGATGCCCTCAACCTTTTATCCGGCTGCCACGCACGATGCCACTAACTGTCGAATAATGCAGCTTAAAATAATCGCCAACCTCTTTCAGGGTATAGCCACCACTGGCATAGGCTAAGACAATCGCTTCATTGCGATCCTGCGCCTGGTGCTCATACTCACTGATCGGCTTCGCTGGTGGACGACGCTGCGCCAGCGGAATTTCATCCAGTGATTTATCCTTGTCGATCAACGACTGCATTCTGACGACAAACTGATCATTGCCCAGATACACCTGATGTCGCAGATGATTCCAGACCGACGGCTGCTCCGGACCCGCCTGTACAAACCGGACATAACGCTCAACCGCCTGCTGCGGATCATCAGCAAACTTCTGCAATAACAGATCGGATGCCAGCCAGTCCGGCTTACCTGTCTCACCAGCCGTTGCCGGATAACTGCTCCACTCCCAGTCAGAGATCGCATCCACAACACCAGTTCGCAACGGATTCAGCACGATATGCCGCGCAACCGGTAAAAACAACGGCTCTTTATCCACCAGGATCGCCTTGTAACGCCCCTGAAAGACATGCCCACCCAGATTATTTGCCCGATTAAAACGCTGGGTATAAACACCGTTGAGCTGGCGCATCCCCTTTGCCAGATTCGGTTGCGGCGTTTCAAACAACAGATGATAATGATCATCTAACAGACAATAGGCATAGCATAACCAGTTGAAATGATTGCAGACTTCGTGCAATACCTGCAGAAAATTTGTCCGATCCTGATCAGACTCAAAAATCGGATTGCGTCCGTTACCCCGCGAAGTTACATGATACAGGGCACCGGAAAATTCCAGCCTGAGTGGCCTTGCCATGATGATTGATCCTCCAGAGAATCTTTCGGGCACCTCTGATTCAGAGGTGCCCTTTTGCTTAAAGACCTGTTACCAAGGCCTTTATGATACAGCATGAGCATCTGCCTTATCCACCAGCTGATACGCTGCACCACAATACGGACAGATCGCCCGGGTTGACTGTTCAAAAGGCAGAAATACGCGCGGATGCATTGCCCAGGCTTCGGCATCTGGTACCGGGCAGCTCAGAGGCAAATCTGCTGAGGTGACCTGAATGACTGCTGCAGATTGTTGCATGTTTATGACTCCAGCCAGGTTAACCAGTGCTGATGCGCTGTACTGCGCCCATGCACCACATCAAAATAGCGTGTCTGTAACTGTTCAGTCACCGGCCCGCGCCCACCGCTACCAATTGTCCGCCCATCCACTTCCCGCACCGGCGTGACCTCAGCAGCAGTACCGGTAAAAAATACTTCATCAGCGATATAGACTTCATCACGCGTGATCCGTTTTTCAATTACCGGATAGCCTGCTTCCTGTGCCAGCTGCAGCACCGTTCTGCGCGTAATGCCATCCAGAGCCGACGTCAGATCCGGCGTAAAAATCACCCCGTCACGCACAATAAACACATTCTCGCCTGACCCTTCCATCACAAAGCCATGCGCATCCAGCAGCAGTGCTTCGTCATAGCCGGTATCCAGTGCCTCTTTCAGTGCCAGCATGGAATTCATATAGTTACCATTCGCCTTCGCCCGACACATGGTTGCATTCACATGATGCCGGGTAAAGGAAGACACCCGCACCCGAATCCCCCGGGTCATATTTTCTTCGCCCAGATAGGAACCCCATTCCCAGGCGGCCACAATCGTATGGACCTGCAGATTATCCGCACGTAATCCCATGCCTTCGGCACCATAAAACAACATCGGTCGGAAATACGCTGTCTGCAGCCCGTTTGCACGCATCACCGCTTGATGTGCAGTATTCATCTCAGTCTGAGAATAAGGTGCCTGCATGCCTAAGATGTGCGCCGAATCAAACAACCGCCGGGTATGCTCAGCCAGCCGGAAGATCGCCGGCCCCTGTGCCGTCGCATAGGCCCGCACACCTTCAAACACGCCCATGCCGTAATGTAACGTATGAGTCAGCACGTGCGTCTTCGCCGCACGCCAGTCCACTAAGTCGCCATCAAACCAGATCAGGCCATCACGCTCTGCCATTGACTGCATTACCAGACTCCATGAATCACCAGGGGCATCTCAACAGACCGCACATAATACTTTATACTACCCCGCTGGCAAACACCGCCTGACTTCCGGGTGCGACAAACTGATGTGGCTTAGTACAACCACAGCCATGCAGCTTAATCTGGTGCCAGATTCAGTGTCAGGCATGACCCGAGTCTGTTCCCCGAGGTACGCCATGAACCCATCCGTGGGGGCTCGGCTGCGGCCATCCATGGCCGCAGACCCCCTCGGGGAACAAACTCGGGCCATACTTCTTCAAGCACGGTGTTGCAACCACCTGTGTCACTATTTTCAAGTTAGGTGCCACCGGTATCCGGCGTCTGTTTACGATGCTGGCGAACACGCTATCATTATCATTCTGCGCGCAGCAAAGCTGCAGTCGCAGAATCTACCTGATCTGCCACTAACTCTACCCAGATGGATTCCGCAGCTTCGCGCGGAATGACGCAGTGTCGTCCTGAAAGCAGCCACGCAGGTGGTTGTGCCACTTCACTGCAAGACGTTATCCGGTCATGGCTCTCCGAGGGCGTCTGCGGCCCGGACGGCCGCAGCCGAGCCCCCACGGATGGGTTCATGGCGTACCTCGGAGAGCCATGACCGGATAACGCTGGCACTGAGATCACCACATCAGTTTGAATCGTTTCAGCATAACGTTCCCCGGAAGAAATGCCCATGGCAACCCCGCAATCCATCACGCTTCAGGTCGACGGCCAGACCCTCACCGCCCGACCCGGCCAGATGCTGATTGAAGTGACTGATCAGGCCGGCCTGAATGTGCCCCGTTTCTGTTATCACCAGCACCTTTCCGTCGCAGCCAACTGCCGGATGTGCCTGGTTGAAGTAAAAGGTGCCCCCAAACCACTACCCGCCTGCGCTACACCCTGCACTGACGGCATGGAAGTCGCAACACAATCTGTCCTGGCACGTGAAGCCCAGCAGGGGACGATGGAGTTTCTGCTGATCAATCATCCACTGGATTGCCCGATCTGCGATCAGGGCGGTGAATGCGAGCTGCAGGATATCGCGATGGGCTACGGCAGTGATGTCTCCCGCTACACTGAGCGCAAACGGGTGGTGCAGGATGAGAATATTGGCAGCCTGATCGCAACCGATATGACTCGCTGCATCCACTGCACCCGTTGCGTTCGCTTCGGCAGCGAAATCGCCGGACTACGCGAACTGGGCGCGACCGGACGCGGCGAACATATGCGCATCGGCACCTACATAGCACAGAGTGTTGCCTCCGAACTATCCGGCAATGTCATTGACCTGTGCCCGGTCGGTGCTCTGACCTCAAAACCCTACCGCTACACCGCACGTTCCTGGGAATTACACCAGGCTGAAACGATCGCACCGCATGATGGCGTCGGCAGCAGTCTGTATCTGCACCTGCGCCGCAACCAGATCATGCGGGTGGTGCCAAAAGAAAATCCGGACTGTCACCAGACCTGGATCTCAGACCGGGACCGGTTCGCCTATACCGGCATTGACCACCCGGACCGCCTGACACACCCCCTGATTCGCGAAGATGGCACACTGCGGACCGCCAGCTGGCCAGAGGCCCTGAAACAGGCTGCTGACCTGATCCAGGCAACCCGGGCCGAACGACTCGGGCTGCTCGCTTCACCCAACGCGACGCTGGAAGAATACTATCTGAGTCAGCAACTGATGACCGGACTCGGCAGCCGGAATATTGATCACCGGTTACGTCAGGTTGATTTTCGTGACGATGCACTAAACCCACCCTACCCTTGGCTGGGCTGCCGGATTGCAGAACTGGAACAGAACGACATCACCCTGCTGATCGGATCCTGGCTGCGCAAAGACCAACCCCTGCTGAATCATCGCGTACATCAATCAGTCCGTTCTGGCGGACAGGTGATCGTTGTGAACCCGGTGGACTACGACCACAATTATCCGCTCACGCTCAACTTTGTCGTGTCACCGGCACAGATGGTCTGTGAACTGTCGGGTATCGCCCAGGCCCTAGGGGCCGACACCGAAGGCTTGTCTGCCATAGTGACCAAAGCACACCAGCAGGCAGCGGAACAACTCAGAATTGCGCAACACGGCAGCATCATCCTCGGCACAGCAGCACAGATGCATCCGGATTATGCCTTACTGCGGCGACTGGCGGCACACATCGCACAGGCAGCCGACCTGACCTGGGGCAACGTTGGCTTTGGCTGCAACGATCTGGGGGCCTGGATAGCCGGCGCCATACCAAACGGTCATGCTGAAACTACCGGACAGCATGCTGCACAGATGCAGCAGGGCGGCTGCGATACGCTGATCCTGCTCGGGCTGGAGCCGGAAGCAGATGTCGCTGACCCGCAACAAACCACACAGGCACTGACACAGGCCAGAGTCGTTGCACTCAGTGCCTATCGCAGCCCACTGCTGGAACAGACAGCCGATGTCATTCTACCCATCGGCGTTGCAACCGAGACCTCCGGCAGTTTTATCAACCTGCAGGGCGACAGACAAAGCTTCGCCGGGGCCGCACCACCGCCAGGCGAAGCACGCCCCGGCTGGAAGGTACTGCGTGTACTGGGCAATACCCTGAAACTGGCTGATTTTGATTATACGGACAGTACCCACATCCGCGATGCCGCCCTGCAACACCATACAACACGCCTGCCAGACAATTGTCTCGGGCCGGATCGGGCTGCACTACAGCCACAAGCCACCGCTCACAACTGGCAACGGATCGGCGGCGTGCCCATCTACGCAACTGACGCGATCGTGCGCCGTGCGGCGCCGCTACAAGCAACGCCGGATGCCTGGAACGACACGGCCCGCCTGAATCCACGTATGCTGGCCGAACACAACCTCAACACAGGTTCTGCCGTTCGTCTGACGCAGGGCGAACACAGCATCACACTCGCCGTATGCAGCGATGCACGAGTACCGGACGGCTGTGTCTGGTATCCGACCGGATTGCCGGGCAGCACACAACTGGGTGCCGGCTTTGCTCACATCAGCCTGGAGTCCGCCTGATGGAATACCTGCAAGCCTTCTGGGCGGACCTGCCGGTTGTCGTGCAGATCCTGCTGAAGATCGCCGCAATTATGCTGCCACTGATGATCACAGTGGCCTATTACACCTATGCCGAACGCAAAGTGATCGGGCATATGCAGGCACGGATGGGGCCGAACCGGGTGGGTTTATTCGGCTTCCGGCTACTCGGGCTGGGCCAGCCGATCGCAGATGCAGTCAAGCTGATGTTCAAGGAAATCGTCATACCCAGTGGCGCGAACAAGCTGTTGTTTCTGATCGCGCCTCTCCTGTCAATCGGCCCGGCACTCGCAGCCTGGGCAGTCTTTCCGTTTGATGCGGGTCTGGTACTCGCCGATATCAACGCCGGACTGTTGTACATCCTGGCACTGACCTCACTCGGCGTATATGGCATCATCATCGCCGGCTGGGCATCCAACTCAAAATATGCGCTGCTGGGTGCGATGCGTTCTGCCGCGCAGATAGTCGCATACGAGATCGCGATGGGCTTTGCGCTGGTCGGGGTACTGGTAGCCGCCGGCAGCCTGAATCTGGGTGAGATCGTCGCAGCACAACAAGGCAGCCTGCTCAACTGGTACTGGCTGCCGTTACTGCCCCTGTTCGTGATTTATTTCATATCCGGTGTAGCGGAAACCAATCGGGCACCATTTGATGTCGCTGAAGGCGAATCTGAGATTGTTGCCGGCTTTCATGTCGAATATTCCGGCATGACTTTCGCCGTATTCTTTCTGGCCGAATACGCGAACATGATCCTGATCTCGGCCCTGACCGCGCTGATGTTTCTCGGCGGCTGGTTATCGCCCTTTCAGGGTACGCCACTGGCAGGCTGGTTTGCCTGGGTACCGGGCATCTTCTGGTTTCTGATGAAGACCGGCTTTTTTATGTTCTGCTTTTTGTGGTTTCGCGCCACCTTCCCGCGTTACCGTTATGACCAGATCATGCGCCTGGGCTGGAAGGTGTTTATCCCGATCACCATTGTATGGATCGTGCTGATCGCCTGGCTGAAGGTGGCATAAGCCAAAGAAATCTATATGAACACCATCATCAATTACCTGCGCAGCCTGTTTTTATTTGAGCTGTTGCGCGGACTTGGCCTGACCGTCCGATACCTCTGGCGCAAGCCCTTCACGCTGGAATACCCGGAAGAAAAGGCACCCGTCTCACCACGCTTTCGCGGCCTGCATGCACTGCGCCGTTATCCGAATGGAGAAGAACGCTGCATCGCCTGCAAACTGTGTGAGGCCGTCTGCCCGGCACTGGCGATCACGATAGAAGCCGAACCACGTGATGACGGCTCGCGTCGCACCACCCGCTATGATATCGACCTGTTTAAATGTATCTATTGCGGCTTTTGCGAAGAATCCTGCCCGGTTGATTCGATCGTGGAAACCCGTATGTACGAGTACCACTTTGAACAACGTGGTGAACAGATCATGACCAAACAAAAATTACTGGAGATCGGTGATCAATACGAACAACAGATCGCGGCTGATCGACAGGCACAAGCTACGGTACGCTGACTAAATCCATTGGTGGGCACTGCGCCAGCAATGCACTGACCGGGCCGAGACCCACGACAACAAGATCCGGTGCTATTGCCAGCAACGGCTGCAACACAAACCGCCGCTGAGTCAGTTGCGGATGCGGTACGATCAGACGCTCTGTCTGAATCACCTGATCACCCAGCAGTAACAGATCAAGATCCAGCGTACGCGGTCCCCAGTGACGGATACGCCTGCGATGATGTACCTGCTCCAGCTCCTGCAGCGCATCCAGCAAGGCTTCCGCAGACAAGGTCGTGTGTATACAGGCGACCGCATTGATATAGTCCGGCTGATCCGCCGGACCAACCGGCGGGGAGCGATATAACCCCGATTCTGCCACCATCCGGATGGCCGGCAAGTCTGCCAGCTCGTCAAACGCAGTCTGCACCTGCTGTATCGGATCGTCCAGATTACTGCCTAATCCGATATAGGCCACTTCAGTCTGTTGCGACATGAGTTTCAATGATTTCGCCCCGACGTTGTAATATATTGACGCCTTGCGACAGGGCCTGTTTTTTAACCCCATCATGAATATGGAAACAGGCCAGACCCAGATGCCGGGTATAATCCTGATATTGTGGAAACAGCCGGGTAAAGTTTTTTGCCTTTTTGTTCATCAACCGGTCAATATCTTCCGGGCTGACATGATATTTCACCTCAATCAGATACACCGCTGCACCATTCAGTAGCACAATATCATATTCATCTTCGATATCTCCCTTCTTAGCTGTCAGATTTTTATATACAATATCAAAATGGATATCCTGTAATACCGGATTATCTTTCAGGCTGTTGTAATAAAACTCTTCAACTGCAGCACCCTGATTATTCGACATACCACCGTACAGGGCACCGAGTTTGTCCAGTTTCCTGCCCACTCTGTCAAGCAGAGTATCTGTTTCTGCCAGCTGGACATCGGTTTTAGCCTGCCGCTCACCCAACGAGGCGATCTGCGCATCTGTTCTGGCCTGCTGCTCACGCAGTTCAGCCAGCTGCGCATCTGTTCTGTCCGTCTTTTTCAGTAAACCGGCTATCGTTACCTGGTTTTTTGCCTGCAACCTGTCAGTCTGTTTCTGACTTGCGGCGATACTGGCTAACATCGCCTCTATTTTTTTCAGTTTCATCAATAGACTCCTGTGCAGTCCCGGGAGCGTCTGACGCGCTGTGTATAATACCCATGCTGCCGGATATCCGGCATCCCGGGACATATCAGACTAAGGTGACTTACAAATACACTGATACCGAACAAGTGATCAGGGGTGCGATTCAAAC
>CAWUJM010000018.1:0-33496 GCA_963922685.1 uncultured Gammaproteobacteria bacterium
CTTGATTGTCCGGGATTAAGTTGTAGCTAGACCGCAGTTTTTGATTTGCTATAATGCGACTGTTGCATTGGCGACTGTTGCAGGTGTTGTAGCTAGACCGCAGTTTTTGATTTGCTATAATGCGAGTGGTAGTGAAAGACACCAAAGTCAAGTTGTAGCTAGACCGCAGTTTTTGATTTGCTATAATTCGCCCGGCCGCACTGCGACACGCCTGCGCGTTGTAGCTAGACCGCAGTTTTTGATTTGCTATAATCCCATCTTCATAACTAATTGTTTTTCAACGACAATTCTGAAGAATGGTGGGATTTTTGACGGCATCTGGCTATAGTTTAACGTGTATTTTCCCAGTTTTTTTACAGTCTGAGGGCTTTTTGCTAGTAACTTTTCCACTTGGTTGTGATGTTGAATACATTCAGCAGTTTTTGGGCAGATCCAGCTTAATAATGTTCAGTCGCTGTCGGCCATGGAGAGCGAAGCGATGGCCAATAATCGTCCGAGTAGTGGGCCAAATATGTTGCTCATGTAAATGTCAATCTGAAAACTACATGTAGCATCTTGAAAAACCAGTGCCTTTATTTGTGATTTCCAATTGATTTACGCAGAGACACATCTTTGACCCACTACCGAGGTTTCAAGTGCATGCAGTGCGTTTTCAGTGTAAAAATATTCGTTGACTTTTGTATCCATTTAACTCCGTCCTGTTCGCGTAGACCCCGGATCCGCCTCTGACCTCATGCGTCCGGGGTTCAGCCTTTCTGAACTGTCTGTTTTTGCTGATCTGGCTATGCCCTGTTCTTAAGTTTTCAGGTTCCGTGTCTTTATTTTTCATTTTTCAGAATAATGTGTACTGTTTGGGGTTTTTGCGCTCCTGCCGAATACGTCCAACGAAGCTGTAGATGTTTTCGTATTGTTTGTCGGTGATGGTCACGATATCAACCCGGCCGCCTTCTGGCAGATTGTCTTTGATTCGTTTGTACAGGGTTCCAGCCTGTTCTTTGCCGCTGACCATACGTAGATAAACAGAGAACTGGCTCATCTGAAAGCCCTGATCCAGCAAATAGTTACGGAATTTGCTGGCGGCCTTGCGTTCTGCTTTGGTGTGTGTCGGCAGGTCAAACAGGGTCATGATCCACATCAGTCGGTAAGCGGATAAGGTGCTCATGTCGGGTCAGGTAAGCGAGCGATCAGCTCGCAATTGAGTGGGTCAGGGGGTTCTGGTAGTCGTAACTGGGCTTTCTCGCCAATAAAAATCTGTGCCAGTGATGTGCAAAGATTGTAGATGCATTGGACTACAGGTGTTGTTCCGATCGATTGGGTCAGGTCTATATATAAAATTTCTGCCAGTTGCGCCTTGGTTTGTGGCGTCACCTGTTGTTCACCATCACGCACAATAGCCCATACCCGCAGATCAATCAGGGGGCGAAAGGGCTCAATCAGATCATCAACTAAGCGGAATGCATCGTAGGCATTAGCATGATGCAGACCGATGCTGGGGTGCAACCCGGCAGCAATGACACCGCGTGCGGTGGCCGAGCGAATGATGGTGTAGCCGTAGTTCAGTAGTGCGTTGCCGTCTTCTGCGTTCGGGTCACGACGAAAGTCCTTGCCGAATAACAAGGTCCAGTAACGACGCGCAGCCTGGCCTTCAATATTATCCGGATCACCGGAGCGTACCTTGCGGATCAGGCTGCTGACAGGTATTGACGGCTGACCAATATGAGCCAGCACAGTGGCCTGCATTTCCAGTTTAGATTGCACAATCGTTTGCCACAAACGTTTTGGCAGCGTTTTCCTGGCGTTCAACTGGCCCGTGATACGCTTGGCCTGATGATAGTTGCCATCTGTTGCCAGCAACATTCCCACCGGTTGAAAGCTGTTATTGCACAAAACAAAGGGTACATTACGTTCGGCAAGTGCAGCCAGTAAATTGCTGGAATGCGTAATACCATGGCCGGAGGCAATCACCGCAGCGAGCTCTTCCAGAGGTACACGGCCAATCTCCTGCTCCTTATCCGATACCACCATAAAGCCGCGATCACGGTGCAGATAGCGGTTGTTCTGGTGAATATCAACAATCTGGATTGGCATCAGACTAAGCCTTAAAACCAGGATCTCTGACTTGTCCTAGTAAGCTGACAATTGCTTTACGTGCGGATACTTTTTTAAGCCCGTTAGGCGATTTAATAAGATAATTAAAAGAGTTTTTTTTATCGCGGTCTCGACCATCTACATTAGCTTCATAATGTTCAGAGAAGTAGATTTTATTTGTGGTCATTTTTTGTATTCGTATGATTTTTTTTGCGTTATCTGCATTAATCGCTAGCATGTCATTGTTAATTAAGCGCATTACGAGTAGTTTGCCGCTGAAGGTCTCTGTCTGAAAACGTTTTTTATCTCGCATAAAGGCCTGATAAGACTTTTGATTTGCATCGAATGTGCGAATGATATCACCGTCCCACTTGCCTGCAGGAGTTCGGTAGATCTCATAACAATAATTACTGCCTGCTTTATATAGCTTAGCTGGTTTGTCCGGTCGTCTGGCGGGATCAGGTGACAGAGCTGTACCTTTCAGTGCAACGGGTACGCCAGATATAGGTTGTAGCAGATAAACTTTTTTGGGCCACTTGGGTGGTGCTAGTTCGGCAAGTGTTTGTTTTAGTTCATCATCCGAATAACCTTCTGTCAGTCTCTCCAGTCGAGCGGCTAGTCGGCTATCTTCAAGGTTGGCAAGGTCTTTGCGCTTCAAATTCGCTAAGGCAACCCGGTGTCGGGTGTTGTAATAATGTTTCTTTTCATCCAGCACTTCTACAATACCATAGGCGGTTTCTTCATGCAGCTGGGCCTGTGGATTGTGGTCTGGTTTGTGCGACACGATACAATGGTTGACAGTATGACGTATCTGTGATGTTAAATCGGGGAATGGGAGTTTTTCGTGTATACCCTTCAGTAAGTTATCTGCGCTATGATCTTTGTGCTGACCGGCGAGTGTGGCGACCTTTTGTAGCAGGCTGCGATCAATCAGGCCGATCACAACCGCATCAATCGCATGATGGCGGTGATCATTGCGGTTTTTTTCCTGATCCTGGCTTAATATCTTGTTAAGCCCCCACTTTGCACGCAACATGGCGGTCAGGCGTCCGGGAGAGCTGACAATCTTGTTGCCAGGGCAGATTTGTTGCAGATATTCACGGGTAACGCGTGAGAAATAGGCAGTGTCGGTCAGTTGCCTCTGAATAAAGTCTGCACCGTCACCTTTAAATTTTCCAGAGTTGGTCAGCCACTGTTCCAGGGCATCCGGAGCAAATCGTTTACTTTTGGGATAGGGCAGTGCAGCAGTTCTTCCCTGAATACTTTCCCAGTGATAACGGGTGTCTCTGCAACATAACTCATGAACTGATAAATTGCCTTTATCAGCATTTGCCTGCCGGGTCACGAGGACTTTATTGTTGAAACTATCATCTAAGGTCTGAGAAAAAGGCAATATGTGATCAACCTGATAGGTGCCATTGAACAGGTCGATGTAGCGGATAGGATCTCCGCTATAAACACAATACGAATTGAGCGGGCCTAATTCTTTGAACAACTTGAGCTTTAATCGATCTTGTGCAGTTGGGCGTAGTATGCCGCACTGATTTTTCAATTCATCATTTAAGGCTTCATTCAGTGTACGATTCTTGGCATTCGTCTTATTGACTTCAGCCTTGGCCTTCTGGCTGAGTTTGAGTTCGCGAGCAAGTTCAATGTGAATTTCAGCTGGTCGTCCATAACGCCGCATAATGGCGTTGACCAGTTGCCTCAGTTGATTCAGCCCGATATGCACTGTCGGATTCGTGATGCGGCCATGTTTTTTTTCATCCGGGTTGCTGGCTGTGGGTATATCCTGACAGTGTCGCCACAAGATCTCGCCATAATAGGGCAACTGATCCCGTAGCTGATCCGCTGCCGGAATACGGTGATCCGTATAGCCTGCAGCCCGTACGGCCTGATCATAGGTGTATGGCTGATCGGTTTCCTCATCTCGCCCGGACTGCAGGTGAGGCAGTACTTTGTTAAGTGCGCATTGGCTGAAGCGCAGATGTCCGGATTCAAGCCTGAGTTCACAGGCGATATAAGTCGCGGCCTCTTCGCTGAGTTGATGTTCTGTACGCAGCTTATCAATCAGGCTATCACTATCAGCCTCGCTTTCCAGATTTAACAGTCTGTCAATAATCTTATTTTGTGTTTGTACTTCCAACTCATACCAGGCCTTGCCAAATGCCTTTTTATGGGCTAATCGGTGATTGGTGGTATTGCCCATTACTGTCGTGCGGGCAATGGCGGAGTTTTCGATAGTGAATGAATAGGTGCTATGTCGCTCTTTGCCAAATAAGTGTTTGCGTAGTGCTGAGTATTTGGCCTTATCGCGTTGTTCCAGGTACTGAATCAACTTGTCACGTTGGGCGCAGGTTAAGTGGCTTTCTTCTCCGGTTGGCAGGTGTAGCAGGCGCAGATGATTGACCTCCTGATACAGCCGGAAGTTTTGTGCGACGAGTAATGCCTTGGGTGCACGCGGTTGTTCTGGTTCTAAGGTACAGCGTCCGACGGGTGGTTCCTTCAACGGGCGCTGGTGAAAGATGATGTGATGCAGCCGGTCATACAATTCGTTTGTGAGTAGTTCCGGGTGATGTGGTTGTTGTGCCTGCCATAAGGCCTTAAATTCATCTTCAACCAGGCTGCGGTCTACGTAGAAATCATATTCCGCCTTAGCACCTTTCCCGCGCATCCGGGCCCGGACGCCCGCCTGCCGGTCATGCTGTAATCGCTCGTACAGGGCCTCGCCCACAGTACGGATATGGTGTTTATCCATATCTGCTACCAGTTTGCGGATGCCCTGTTTGATTTTGCCGGACTCATTGTCCTTGCCATCGGTCTTCCGGTTTGACTTGAATCCGCGCCGCTGATTCAGATGAAACAGGGCCCGCCCCAACTGATGTGGTACGAGTGGGGTGTCTAAGCCTTCAGCTCTGAGCTGGTACGGGTTTTGTAATTGGAGTGAACGTGCTTCAGGGCTGCCCGGAGCAGGGAACAGATCATGCCGTTGCAGGCAATTGAGCAGGTTAGTGCGTCTTTGCAGATAGCGGTCACGGTGACGGCGTTGGCTGCGTGGTATGCGCCGTTTTGCGCCAAGTGATTCCTTGCTTTTAGGGTCCCGGCCTTCCGGAAAGATGCGTGAGCCGATACGAATCAGTTCTCTGGGGCGGTCGCGTTTTTCATCTGCTTCTTTGTGCAGACGAAAAATGGCCCAGCCAATGGAGTTCGTACCCATATCCAATGCAAGACGATACTTCATAACAGGCTACCTCTGCTTAAGCACTATGCGTCGGTGGGGGGGGGGTGAGTAGCAATTGCAAATCATTGCTGCGTATGTTCCTGCCTACAACTAATTCAGGTAGACATTCCATAAACTTATGAAAAAAATGTTACCCTAGTTTCAGGTAAATATCGTAACCAAACATGGCCTAAAATGCCAACCTTGAGCCATTCAGATGCTTGACGCTGTGTAATGCTTAAAGGAAAATCCTGCATAATTATTCATCCTGACCGGTAATAGTTATGTTGGAATCATCTGTTGTACAAGCCCGGATTGCACCGGATCTGAAGGCGCAGGGAGAGACCATCCTGCAGTCAGTTGGATTGAGCACAGCCACAGCAATTACACTACTCTTTACGCAGTTGGTGAATCAGCGAAGCTTTCCCATAGAGCTCAAGGTGCCCAATGCGGAAACGCAAGCCGCTTTTGCAGAAGGTCAGCAGCCTGATAAGCTCGCGACTTACCGTAGCGTTCAGGAGGTTTTTGATGAAAACCGGGCATGAAACAGCCGAAGTTAACCACCAGCTTTAAGAAGGATATGAGGCGTCAGAAAAAGCGTGGGAAATCAGCAGAAAAGCTACAGTATACTATGCAGTATATCTATTGTCACGGTGATGCACCTGAGCGGTGTCAGCCGCACGATCTGAATAGACGGTTGCCTTAGTCTGTTTTGCGGTCAGAAAGTCATTGTAATTTTTCGGAGCTTCGCTAAAATGATAGCTGCAAATCAAAAGCTGCGTAAGTTTCTACCTACTAACAAGTGACTTACTGTCGCAACAGATCAGAGGCCGGGCATTGCCCGGCCTTTTTGCGTCTGCAGGTCAGGAAACAGACTATTTTTGCCGATCTTCCCGGATGGCCCCACATGTCATTCCGCGCGGAGCGTAGCGAAGTTGCGGAATCCATCGCCAGCGGCAACGGATTTGCGTAGATCTGGCGGGTAAATCAGAAAGATTCTGCGACGGCAGCGATGCTGCCGCGCAGAATGACGTTGTTGTGTGTCGTGCGTAACTCCAGTAACATGATTTTCTGCAGATCATGGAACAGTTCAGTGCATCTGAAGTTGTACCGGACAGGTTGCAGGCGTTACGTCAACTGGCCTGACGCTATCCCTGCCCTCTCTCGCGTAAGCACGGGGGAGGTTATTTATTATTGCCGGAACCTGCATGGAACAATATCTTGAGTTTGCCAGCAACCACCTGTGGTTAGTCGCTGCATTTGGTGCGGTTGCCGCAGCCCTGGCCTGGAACCTGATCAGCCACGGACGCGATAAACAGACCATCGGGCCGCAGGAAGCAACCCGTCTGATCAATCGCGAACAGGCCACGATTGTGGATGTCCGTCCGGTCAATGACTTTAAGGCGGGGCATATTATCCATGCGCACAATATCCCATCCGGCAGTCTGAAGGAGCAACTGAAGGTATTACAGAAATACCGTAACAAGCCGGTCATCGCAGTCTGTCGCAGTGGGATGACCTCAGCCACCGCCTGTAAGACATTACGCAAAGAAGGGTTCAACCAGGTCTATAATCTGCAGGGCGGTATGCAGGCCTGGGAAACAGCTAACCTGCCGGTCAGAAAGGCCTGAGGACACAACCTATGGCAGAACAACAGACTGAACAGCGCCGGTTTGGTATCCAGCGTATTTATATCCGGGATCTCTCATTTGAACTGCCGGCAGCACCGGATATCTTCCGGCAGGAATGGCAGCCTGACATTGACCTCAATCTGAATGTCGAAGTAAACCCGCTAAGTGCGGAACAGGCCGAAGTGGTCATCATTCTGAACATTGAGGCAAAACAGGCAGATCAGGTGGTCTTTCTGGTCGAAGTCCAGCAGGCTGGTATCTTCACAGTGACCGGCTTCAGTCAGGAAGAACGGCAGCCACTGCTGCATATTGGTGCGGCCAATACCTTGTTCCCGTACGCCCGTGAAGTGGTCTCTGATCTGGTGACACGGGGCAGCCTGCCACCCCTGATTCTGCAACCGGTCAACTTTGAACACCTGTATCAGCAACGTCTGGCACAACACACCGCAGGGGCAGATACACCCGGTTCAACATGACCCATATTGCCTTAATCGGCGCCGGATCCTGGGGCACCGCACTCGCCATTCAGCTGGCACACCGTTATCCGGTACAGTTATGGGGCCGCAACCCGGATGCGATCAGAGCCTGTCGCGCCGCCGGCGCCAACACCCGCTACCTGCCCGACATCGCTTTTCCCGCCAACCTGCACCCTACCGCTGAACTAGCCACAGCACTCCGCCATGCCACGGACGTAATGCTGGCAGTCCCCAGTCACGCTTTCACTGCGACCTGTGCCAGGATCGCCACACACACCCCAACACTGAGCCGGATCAGCTGGGCCACCAAAGGCTTGGAGCCTGATACCCGACAACTGCTCAGCCAGGTTGCCAGACGTTATTTCCCGCAAGCCAGTCTGGCGATGCTGACCGGCCCGACCTTTGCGACCGAAGTCGCACGCGGCCTGCCAACTGCGGTCACCCTGGCGGCACCGGATGCCACCTGTCGTAACCGGCTGGCACAACTGTTACACAGCGAGCACTTCCGGGTCTACACCACAGATGACCTGATCGGTGCTCAGCTGGGTGCCAGCTGCAAAAATGTGATGGCGATCGCTGCGGGTATCGCCGATGGCCTCGGCTTTGGTGCAAATGCGCGAGCCGCCCTGATCACCCGGGGACTGGCCGAAATCACCCGCCTGACAACCGCTCTGGGAGGACGCACCGACACCCTGATGGGGCTGGCCGGACTCGGCGACCTGACCCTGACCTGTACGGACAACCAGTCCCGCAATCGCCGGATGGGGCTGGCACTGGCCCGGGGCAGAACGATGACACAGGCCATGTGCGAGATCGGTCAGGTGGTGGAAGGCATCACCACAGCCCGCGAGATCTACCACAAGGCACACGCTGCCGCCGTTGAGATGCCGATTACACAACACGTCTATCAGGTGCTGTATCAGGACATGCCGCCTCGTGCAGCAGTCAGTGCTTTATTAAGCCGCATTCCCGGACACATGGAAAGATAAGCCACCATGACTCAACCTGATCCGCTCCGCACAACTGCCACGGTCATGCCGGATACAGCAGCCATCAGTCACCTGAACTCGCTCGGCATCATCCGGGCCAGTGGTGCTGATGCACGTACCTTTCTGCAGGGTCAGCTGACCAGCGACCTGCAGCAACTACATCCGCACCAGACACAACTCAGCGGCTACTGCACCCCGAAAGGACGGTTGCTCGCCATCTTTCGGATCGTACCCGATGGTGATGCCCTGCTGCTGCTGTTACCGCGTGAACTGCTGGACAATATCCGCAGACGCCTGCAACTGTACGTATTACGCGCGGACGTACAATTACAGGATATGAGTGATACCCTCAGCATCTGTGAACTGGCAGGCCCTGATATTGCATCCCATGTCCCGGTGATGCCGGATGCTGACAATACCATCATACAGACCAGTGAACTGATCATCAGCCGACTACCGGGGGACCGGCCACGCTGCCGCATCATCGGCCCGACTACTGCACTGGATGCACTGCGCGCGCAGGCAGACCAGCACATGATATCTGTCACCCCGGCGGCCTGGCGCCTGCTGGACATTCGCGCCGGACTACCCACTATTTATGCGGCGACCAGCGAGGCATTTGTCCCGCAAATGACAAATCTGCATCTGGTCGGTGGCGTCAGCTTCAGAAAAGGTTGTTATACCGGCCAGGAAGTGGTCGCCCGCATGCACTATCTGGGAAAACAGAAAAAACAACTGTACCAGCTGCACATCACGACCAACACACCTGTTCAGGTGGGCCAGCCATTGTATGCGCCGGATTCACGTCGTCAGGCAGTCGGCACCATCGCAGACCAGGCACCATCACCCGACGGGGGCTATGTAGTCTTAGCAGTATGCCAGACCAGCAGTATCCATGAGCTCAGTCTGACACCTGACGGCACAACGACAGCTGAGATACGCCGGCTCAGTTTACCCTACACTGAATCACCACCCGACCAGCAATAATGTCCACTGTGTCAACCTCAGTGTCGGCATGCCCGGGGTTGTTCTCCGAGGTACACCATGACCGGATAACGCTGGCACTGAGATCGCCACATCAATCTGAATCGCACGCGGTTATGCACAAAATCTGTATGAATCACGTATTACAGGCGATTGACCTGTATCAGCATTTCGGTACAGCACCAGATCACCTTGTCGTATTACGCGGGGTGAATCTGACCGTACAGGCTGGCGAACAGCTTGCGATCGTCGGCGCATCCGGCTCCGGTAAAAGCACCCTGCTGCATTGTCTGGGCGGGCTGGAACAGCCAACTCAGGGCACCGTGCAACTGCAGGGCCACGACCTGCGCAGACTGGGTACCGCAGAACGCAGTCGAGTGCGTAATCAACAACTGGGCTTTGTGTACCAGTTCCACCACTTGCTGCCTGAGCTATCCGCACTGGAAAATGTTGCGTTACCCCTGATGCTCAGTGGCCTGCGTCGTGCACAGGCGATGGCGCAGGCGATCACCATGCTGCAACATGTCGGTCTGAACAAACGGATGCAACATAAACCACCTGCCCTGTCCGGCGGTGAGCGTCAGCGTACCGCACTGGCCCGCGCTATGGTCACCCATCCGGTCTGTTTGCTGGCGGATGAGCCGACCGGCAATCTGGACCGGCAGACAGCTGCGCGAGTATATGATCTGATGCGCGAGCTGAACCGGGAACAGAACACCAGCCTGGTGATTGTCACTCACGATCTGACACTGGCCCAACAGATGGATCGTTGTCTGGTGCTGCGCGACGGCACGCTACACAGCCAGTAAATCATGCAATAAGGCATGCTTCAGCCGGTCGTAACGTTGCAGACAGGCCAGGCGCGCAGCATGGTGCTGATCAACCGCATGTAATGCTGCGGCAATCCGTTGTTGTTCGCACAACGGCGGATGACGGTACCGGATACGATAGAAGGTATCGCGACTGAGACTCGGGATACCAGTAGCCTCGTTATAAGCGGCCAGATTCAGCGACATCAGCAGATAATACAGCCAGCGTGGACACATATCGCGATAATCGCGCACATAATAGGCGGTATCAATCGGCCAGCATTGCTGTTCTGTATAAGTCGGCTGATGAATGGTGCCTTTGCGCCCGATCACAACTGACGGACCTGACACAAAATAGCGGTTGATATAACCGATCACACCGCCCGCTCCCACCACCGGATAACGACCATACGGCTGCATCGGCTCAGGACAGGGCTTACCATAGGCCAGCACCAGGCTGTCGCCCAGCTGCCGCAATGGTCGATCCGGCTGCGCCATGCCTGTGCCATCCAGTTCGGCTGCAGCCTGTCCCACCCCGATATGTGCCTGCATCAATCCGCGTCGCAGATCGCGAAGTTTCTGCAATATGGCCTGACTCAACCAGATCAGACGATCCACGGAGGCCGGAATCGCAACCAGCCGGCGTTGCTGCACCAGCGCAGGATAAATCACCGGCAACGCATGCAATACCGGTTTGGTCAGACCAAACCGGGTAATCCCCTGTGCCCGCAGATAAAAATAATCCCGCACCGTCTGCAGACCCAGATACTGATGCAGGTAGGTACCCAACAACTGATCTGTATCCGGTCGCAATAAAGTCAGATGATAACCACACAACACACCCGGCAACGTTACCGGCACATAGGCTGACACACCGATATCACGCGGTGATTCCGAATCCTTTGTGATCAGCACATCCCCGGCCTGCACACTGAACCGGCTGATATCTTTCAGCTTCGCTGTAGCCTGCATAAAGCGCAACTGATCTGTAATCTGATCATGCTGATAGACATCGGTGTAATTACACAACTGTACCGGAATCTCACCGTCGCGTGATTTTTTGTCCACCTGACTGGACCGGATGGTCACCAGCTCACCGAGTGGTGCCATCCGCCAGCCCGGTGGCACATTATGCATAACCCAGCACCTGCAGATGCTGTTGCAGCACAGCTTCAGTCTGGCGCATCTGCTCATCCAGCTCGCCCAGTGCCATATGATACGTCTCCCACCAATGATCACATTGCTGAATCACAGTCGGCGCAGCAGCTGCCAGACGATGATGTAACTGCTTTCTGGTCGTAATATCCGGCCTGAACACATAATAATCTGCATTTTTCGGCACCAGCACACAGGAAAGATCGAACCCCCGCAACTTTTCAGCCTGAATATAGGGGTCCCGGACTTCGTAGGCCGGAATACCACCCTGCAACAAACCGGTGACGTCATACCGTATCGCTGGCGGTGACGTATCTGCATAGCGCCGGATCGTCAGATTATAACCATTTTCCCGAATCGTAGCTAAACTGGCGACGATTGCATACCGCTCAATGGTCTGATACCGATCAAATGCATCCGTAATCCGCTCAATATCCTGCGGCCTCAACTTATTCTGGCCTTTGTCCGTACCGTAATAACGTTCTGCATTAATAAATAAGACATGACCCTGCCGCCGGGCCGGTTTGACCCGATTGATAATCAACAGACAGGCCGGAATACTGGTGCCATAAAACAAACCAGCCGGCAGGCCTATCACCGCCTCTAACAGATCGTCTTCTGCCAACCCCTGCCGGATGGCCTTTTCACTGCCACCACGAAATAAGACACCGTGTGGCATAATCACCCCCAGCATACCCTGTTCGTTCAGTGCTGCCAGCATATGCTGCACAAAGGCCAGGTCACCTGCATCCTTGGGTGGTGTGCCATAACAGAAACGACCGTACGAATCCTGATCCGCCTCCGGCTTACCCCATTTTTTCAGACTGAACGGCGGATTAGCCACAACCCGGTCAAATGTCATCAGGTCGCCATCCTGAACATGCATCGGCTCACGCAAGGTATCCCCTTTACGGATATCCGCATTAAATACCCCATGTAAAAACATATTCATTTTACAGATCGCCCAGGTATTCAGATTCATTTCCTGGCCGGATAGTGACAGATCTGCCGGATTCTCAGCATGCTGTATCAGATAATTACGCGTCTCAATCAGCATACCGCCGGAACCCACTGTCGGATCATAAATCCGCATACCCGCATGTGGTTTTAACAGACTGACCAGTAATTTCACAACCTCTGCCGGAGTATAAAACTCACCACCTTTTTTGCCGGCAGAATCTGCAAACATCTTAATCAGATATTCATACGCACTGCCAAGCAGATCAGGCTGTTCAAAATCAGTATTACGTAAACGATGCCGACAGAAATGGTCTAACAGATCCCGTAGTTTCTTATCAGATAGCTTATTTCTGATATTGAAATCAATACTGACTAATACACCTTCCAGCTCATGGTTATACTGTTCAATCAGTTCTGTCGCCTTATTTAAACCAGCGCCGATATGTTCCTGCAGATTCTGCAGATTTTCCCAACGGGCACCTGCCGGAACAAAAAAAGTTTTATCATATTCTTCTTCATCAGCAGCAAATTTCCAGGCCTTATCAACCGGCCAGCCCTTATTGCGATAATAATGAAAAACCTTTTCCTGTTCTTCCTGAAAGGCATCTGATAAACGTTTCAGAAATAACATACCTAGGATATAATCCTTAAACTCCGATGCATCCATGTTACCTCTCAGAATATCTGCCGCTTCCCATAAAAACGACTCCAGTTCCTGCAACGTGAGCTTTTGTGCCATAATCAATGCGTGTTGTATTGTTCGGCATACATCCCTGTATGCAATCACCAGTCATTCAGATTGAAGCAGTGAGTATAAACTGGTCGGAAAAAATAAATGGTAAACGAATGTCATCTTCATCGGAACAGACACGCATTCCACCTGTAAAGACCTGATCTTTAATTGCCAGGGTCAGAGTATAATAGGCGATGCATTTCATTCAAATCAATCACTGCATTACCGGATTGAGCACCATAAAGGCTGCGGATTTTACTTGCTGATCTGTTCTGGCCCGGCTAAAATCTGCGACCCCTGAAATTCAGGATGACACAGACCCGGTCGATGCCACCTGATCTGCACCAACCCTGATCAACATGCCAGCGGGAGAAACTTAAAGTGAGCACATCAAGCAGATGGTGTCAGTTGCTGTCAGTGCTGTTCGGCCTCAATACCGGAACAGCCATTGCCGACTATGCCCTGAATATGACACAGGGTGTCACCCGGACCAGCCAGGCGGTCTATGATCTGCACATGATTATCTTCTGGATCTGCGTTGCCATCGGCATCGTGGTGTTTGGTGTGATGATTTATGCCATGTTCAGACATCGCAAATCCAGAGGTGTTAAAGCGGCACAATTCCATGAAAGCACCACGATGGAACTGGTCTGGACACTGATCCCGATCATCATTCTGATCAGCATGGCAATCCCGGCCACCCGGGTACTGCTGGCAATGGAAGATACCTCAGATGCTGACATGACCGTCAAGGTCACCGGTATCCAGTGGAAATGGAAATACGATTATGTCGATACCGAGGCTGAAGGCCTGTCTGTCATCAGCTCGCTACACCCGGATCACAATGAAGCGCGTCAGCTCGGTGCAGATGCAGACCTGACCGCATTCGGTGATACCTACCTGCTGGATGTCGATAATCCGCTAGTGGTGCCTGTCGGCAAAAAAATACGCTTCCTGCTCACTGCTGCTGATGTGATTCATTCCTGGTGGGTACCGGATCTGGGCTGGAAGAAAGATGCCATCCCGGGATTCATCAACGAGTCCTGGACCATCATTGACCAACCTGGTGTATACCGAGGAAAGTGTGCCGAACTGTGCGGCAGAGATCATGCATTCATGCCAGTGGTCGTGGTTGCCAAAGAACCCGCCGAATATGCTGCCTGGGTCGCAGAACAGAAACAGGCCGCAGCAGACCTCGCCAATTCTGCAGATCGTGTCTGGACTAAGGCAGAGTTGATGGCGAAAGGTGAAGCTGTCTACCAGACCAATTGTGCTGCCTGTCATCAACCGAACGGACAAGGCCTGCCACCGGTCTTCCCGGCGCTGGTCGGCAGTGCCATGGCAACTGCAGAAGATCCTGCTGCACATATTGATATTGTGCTGAACGGCAAGGCTGGCAGTGCTATGGCAGCTTATCGTGACATCCTGAATGACGTTGACCTGGCCGCTGTCATCACCTACGAACGCAATGCCTGGGGCAATCAGGCCAGTATCGTTCAGCCTGCCGAAATCAAAGCGCAACGTTAATACCCGGATCACGCCGCATCATCGCACAATACGGAGACAACATGAGCACAGCCACAGCTGATCATCACGGCCCGGCCCGCGGCCTCATGCGCTGGGTCACCACAACCAACCACAAAGACATTGGCACCCTGTACCTGCTGTTCGCCCTGATCATGTTCCTGGTCGGTGGTGCCATGGCGATGGTGATCCGGGCAGAACTGTTCCAGCCGGGCCTGCAACTGGTGGATCCGCAGTTCTTCAATTCCATGACGACGGTACATGCCCTACTGATGATATTCGGTGCCGTCATGCCTGCCTTTACCGGCTTAGCGAACTGGCTGATCCCGATGCAGATCGGTGCACCAGATATGGCCCTGCCGCGTCTGAATAACTTTTCATTCTGGCTGCTGCCGTTTGCCTTCACCCTGTTGTTATCCACCTTCTTCATGCACGGCGGCGGCCCGGCCAGCGGCTGGACCCTGTACCCACCCCTGTCCCTGCAGATGGATGCCGGCTTCCCATTCATGATCTTCGCGATCCATCTGGCCGGTATCTCTTCTATCATGGGCTCCATTAACGTAATCGTGACCATCCTCAACATGCGTGCACCCGGTATGACTCTGATGAAGATGCCGCTGTTCGTCTGGACCTGGCTGATCACCGCCTACCTCCTGATTGCGACTATGCCGGTCCTGGCAGGTGCGGTCACCATGCTGCTGACAGACAAATTTGCCGGCACTAGCTTCTTTTCTGCCGCCGGTGGCGGCGATCCGGTGATGTATCAGCACATCTTCTGGTTCTTCGGACACCCCGAAGTGTACATTCTGATCCTGCCCGCATTCGGCATCATCTCGGCGATCCTGCCAACCTTTGCGCGCAAACCATTATTCGGCTACAGCTCCATGGTGTATGCCACCGCCTCCATCGCCTTCCTGTCATTCATTGTCTGGGCACACCATATGTTCACCGTCGGCATGCCGATTGTCGGCGAACTGTTCTTCATGTATGCAACCATGATGATCGCTGTTCCGACCGGTGTGAAGGTGTTTAACTGGATCTCAACCATGTGGCGCGGTGCCATGACATTTGAGACACCGATGTTATTCGCTGTCGGCTTTATCATCATGTTCACCATCGGCGGCTTTTCCGGTCTGATGCTGGCAATTGCTCCGGCAGACTTCCAGTATCACGATACCTACTTCGTCGTCGCACACTTTCACTATGTTCTGGTGACCGGTGCCATCTATTCCATCATGGCCGCCGTATATTACTGGCTGCCGAAATGGACCGGTCACATGTATGACGAAAGACTGGGTAAGCTCCATTTCTGGATCTCCACCATTTCGGTCAACATCCTGTTCTTCCCGCAACACTTTCTGGGGCTGGCCGGTATGCCCCGGCGAATACCGGACTATTCGGTACAATTTGCTGACTGGAACCTGATCTCATCTCTGGGTGGGTTCGTATTCGGCCTGTCCCAGCTGATGTTCGTCTGGATCATCTTCAAGGCCATTCGCGGCGGTCGCAAAGCCACCGGCCAGGTCTGGGAAGGTGCACAGGGACTGGAATGGACCCTGTCTTCACCACCGCCCTATCACAGCTTCAATCAACCCCCGACCATTAAATAACTGAAGTTACGCACGACATATAACAACGTCATTCTGCGCGGCAGCATCTCTGCCGTCGCAGAATCTTCCTGATTTACCCGCCAGATCTACGCAAATCCGGTGCCGCTGGCAATAGATTCTGCGACTTCGCTACGTCCGCGCGGAATGACATGTGGGGCCATCCGGGAAGATTGGCAAAAATAGTCTGTTTAACAGGCTTATGCGTAACTACAGTTAAACAATTCAGACTATAAAACCTGGATGACCAGACACAAAACAACCTTCTTCAGAATTGCCCTGATCTCAGTGGCAATGTTCGGCTTCGGCTACCTGCTGGTGCCCCTGTACGATGTGTTTTGTGAGATTACCGGCCTGAATGGTAAAACCGGCCAGATTGACACCACTCAGGCCGCTGTGGTCTACCAGCCTGACCTGACACGCACTATTACAGTACAGTTCATCGCAAACCACAATGCCACGATGCCATGGGAGTTTGCACCAGCAGTCACCCGGCTGCAGGTGCATCCCGGCAAGCTGTATACCACCCACTATATCGCACAGAATCAGACCGGAAACGACATGATCGCACAAGCGGTACCCAGTGTTGCCCCGACGGCAGCCAGTCGTTATTTCGATAAGACCGAATGTTTCTGTTTCAGCCAGCAACACCTTAAGGCGGATGCCCGCAAAGAAATGCCATTACAGTTTGTGATAAACCCGAAGATACCCGACAACATACAGACCGTGACCCTGGCCTACAGCTTGTTTGATGTGACGCAGCCGCGCTGAATACGACATGCCATCAACTGACGTCGTTTCAAAACATCTGATGCGTCAGGTGATCCACAGCATGGCATACCACCTGTTTGATCTGCAGATTGCAGAACTGACTGAGTTACCGAATGAACACCAGCGGGTTGAAACACGTCAGGCAGACATGGTCCTGCGTGCCACCAGCCCGGAAGGCTGCCCGTTTATTCTGCATCTGGAACTGCAGAACACAAACCAGCGGCAGATGCCATTACGCATGATGCGATATTACACCGACATTGCACTGGCGCATCCCGATCTGCTGATTCATCAGTACCTGGTGTATACTGGTGCAGCGCGATTGCAGATGCCCGATCGGATTAACCATCCGGACTGGCGTTACATCTATCATGTCATTGACATGAGTCAGCTGGATTATGCAGAGTTTATCCGGGCAGATAACCCGGGTGCTCTGGTGCTTGCAGTATTATGTGACTTCAAAGGTAATCCGGCTGAAGTTATCCTGGCAAGGATTATACAGCGGCTGATACAACAACTGGCTGACACACCCGATCACCTGACTGATCATCTCGGTATGCTGGAATTGCTGGCAGTCAATCGCAATCTACAAGTGCTTTTTAAAACTCTGGAGGCCGATATGTTATCCAGCATCACCGTTGAACAGATGCCTTCGTATGAAATCGGTATGGAACGCGGTATGGAACGCGGTATGGCACAAGCACAGCACGCCAGACAGGAAGGCATGCAACAAGGCATACGCAAAGGTAGAGAGGAAGCCGCTTATAAGATTGCACAGCGTCTGCTGCAGCAAGGCTACCCGCCCGGCATGGTCATGGAAACGACTGGGCTCTCCCCGGCGGATTTACCAGATCACTAACAAAACAGGCAGGCGCAACCGTTTTCGGCGGTATCCCTGACACATTTCCGGCACAGCACACAGGAGCCAGTATGACCCATACAGCTGATGCGTATTACGTACCACACAGCAGCTATCTACCGATTATTGCCAGTATTGCGCTCACCGTCAGCGTGGTTGGCGCTGCTTACTGGTTCAATGGCGCAGCCAGCGGGCCAATAACATTTTATATCGGTCTGGCTATGGTTCTGGCCATGCTGTTCGGCTGGTTCAACACTGTCGTAAAAGAAAACCTGTGTGGTTTATACAATGCTCAGGTCGATCGTTCGTTCCGCCAGGGAATGATGTGGTTCATCTTTTCCGAAGTGATGTTTTTCGTGGCATTCTTTGGTGCCTTATTTTACGCGCGTGTCCTGTCCATACCCTGGTTACTTGGCGACGCCACTGGCCTGGCAACTCACCTGTTTTTATGGCCGGACTATAACGAATACTGGCCGACCAACGGTCCGGCAAACGCTGGTGGTGATTTCCAAACCATCGGAGCCTGGGGTATTCCAGCCCTGAATACCGCCTTGTTGCTGGCTTCCGGTGTCACGCTGACATTATCGCACCATGCACTGAAGATAGCAGATAACACCCGCACCGTCTGGTGGTTAATCGGCACTGTGGCGCTCGGCAGTATTTTTCTGGGATTTCAGGCCTATGAATATATCCATGCCTATCAGGATTTAAACCTGACTCTCTCATCTGGCGTGTATGGTTCCACTTTCTTTATGCTGACCGGGTTCCACGGCTTCCATGTCGCACTCGGTACCGCCATGCTGATCGTAATCACCATCCGCGCTGCCTGCAAACACTTCACACCGGATAATCACTTCGCGTTTGAAGGTGTTGCCTGGTACTGGCATTTTGTGGATGTGGTCTGGCTGGGCCTGTTTATTTTTGTCTACGTCTTATAAAGGGATATCCCTGAAGACGAATTGTTTTGACCGTGAGTCAGTTGCGTTTTTTGTGCTGATGGCTTGAAGGTTGATTGATTCCGCGTCATATCGCGGATATGCTGTATCAACGGGTTTGTGCGTTTAGCCCGCCTGATACCTCAAGTACGTTAGCGCACACTATTGAGACCTGTTTTCATGAATATTTATGTCGGCAATATGCCTTACGAAACAACCGAAGAAGATCTGCGTGATTTATTTGGTCAGCATGGCACAGTGCAAAGTGTCAATATCATTTCAGATCGCGAGACTGGTCGTTCTAAAGGCTTCGGCTTCGTCGTGATGGACGATGCTGCCGCAGCCCAGAGTGCGATCAAGGCATTTGATGGCCACCAGCTCAGTTCTGATGGTTCTCCTGCTCGTGCTTTACGTGTCAACGAAGCCCGGCCACGCGAAGATCGCCGCACCAGCAATAAGCCTGGCTGGTAGAAACAAAAAGGCCCTGAATGGATGCATTCAGGGCACTGTATTACGGAAATTTTATAGGGTTGGGTCTTTTGAAAAAATATCCGAACGAAACTGGCACAAAATATGCTTTACTATTCAGAATGACGCCATTATCTTTTCTTTTGTGAACGAGACCCGCTTATGTCAACTTTTCATCTGATTGCACGACAACGCGCAAGCTCAATGCAGACCGCCACACCGCTGCGAGTCCTGCTGCTCAGTTGTCTGCTGTTACCCGGAACAGCCTTTGCAGACGGCACACCAGCTGACACCGCCTGGATTCTGACTGCAACCGCACTCGTGCTGTTTATGACATTACCCGGACTGGCCTTATTTTATGGCGGGCTGGTACGCAGCAAGAACGTGTTATCCGTGCTGATGCAATGTTTTGCGATTGCCGGTGTGGCCTCCATGCTCTGGCTGATCGTGGGCTATAGTCTGGCATTCAGTACCGGCAATGCCTGGATCGGCGATTTCAGCAAAATGATGATGGCAGGCATCGGTCGCGAGACCTTATCAGGTAATATCCCGGAACCCTTATTTATGCTGTTCCAGATGACCTTTGCCATCATCACACCAGCACTGATCATCGGTGGCTTTGCCGAACGCATGAAATTTTCGTCCATGCTCTTATTCAGTGCACTCTGGCTCATCTTTGTTTATGCACCGGTCACACACTGGGTCTGGGGTGGTGGCTGGCTCAGTGCGATGGGCCTGTATGACTTTGCGGGTGGCACCGTGGTACATATCACCGCTGGTGTCGCTGCATTAGTCGCCGCGATTGTACTGGGCCCGCGACGTGGCTTTCCGGACACAGCCATGCCACCTCATAACATGACCATGACAGTCACCGGTGCTGGTATGCTCTGGGTCGGCTGGTTCGGGTTTAATGGTGGCAGTGCACTTGCCGCAAACGGCGATGCCGCGATGGCAATGCTGGTAACCCATATCTCAGCTGCCACTGGTGCCATGATGTGGATGATGATGGAATGGATCCGCTTTGGCAAGCCCAGCGCGCTCGGTGCTGTTACCGGCATGGTCGCCGGACTCGGCACCATCACCCCAGCCTCCGGCTTTGTCGGTCCGGGTGGTGCCCTGATTATCGGCATGGCTGCCGGTTTCGTCTGCTTCAGCGCGACCTTATACATCAAAAAAGTGCTGAAGATTGACGACTCGCTGGATGTCTTCCCGGTGCATGGCGTCGGCGGCATATTGGGCACCCTGCTGGCAGGTGTCTTTTCAGCCACAACACTGGGCATCTTCAGTGGCTATGGCTTCGCCGATGGTATCAGCAGCATGGGGGGGCAACTCTGGGTACAACTGGTTGGCGTCGTGGCCACCATCACCTTCACAGCTGTGGTCACCTGGATTATCCTGAAACTGGTTGATGCGTTGCTCGGCCTGCGCGTCAGCGAGGAAGAAGAACTTCAGGGCCTGGATATCGTACTGCACGACGAACGCGGCTACGACAAACTGCACTGATCCAGTGGTGATCTCAGTGCCAGCGTTATCCGGTCACGATTCCCCGAGGTACGCCATAAACCCATCCGTGGGGGCTCGGCTGCGGCCGTCCGGGCCGCAGACGCCCTCGGAGATGACCGGATAACGCCTTTCAGTGCAGTGGCACAACCACCCTCGTGACAACTTTCAGGATAGCACTGCGTCATTCCGCGCGAAGTCGCGGAATCCATAGCTTCGGCGTACCAACCCACATCAGTTTGAATCGCATCCAGCACTGACCCTTAATATGACGAGTAAACCATAATGGGATAGAATAACCCTGTGCATATTCACACAAACCGACTTCCGGAGGATACTGATGATGAACACAGCCACTCTGGCCGGACTGATCATAACCACCAGCCTGCTACACCCTGTCGCATACGCCAGTCAGAGCTGCGCCGACCCGGCAGATACCTACAACCATTATGATAATCACGTCAGCCAGCGGGATGTGAAACGCGCGCCCTCGGAATATTACGTGATGTCCTACAGCTGGGCACCAGATTATTGCCGCAAACGCAAACCAGCCAGCAAACAACAGGGCAGGAAAGATTACCTGCAATGTGGCAGCGGCCGGAAATTCGGCTATGTGCTGCATGGCCTGTGGCCACAAGGCACCTTACGCGACCCGGGCAATTACCCACGTGCCTGTCTTGGCGACCAACCGCAGATTCCACGTGATGTTCTGGAACCCTTCCTGTGCATGACACCCAGCACCTGGTTACTCCAGCACGAATACGAATTTCACGGCACCTGTATGCCAGATGCAACCTTGTCCAGTCCGGCGGGCTATTTCAGGCAGGCACAGACACTGCACACGCAACTGAAACTGCCTGACCGCAAACTGCCAGATAACCGTGCATCTGTACGCTGGTTAGTCAGGCATAACCCCGGCCTGAAACCCGACATGTTTTATTACAGCGGGGGTGAATGGCGTTTTTGTTATAACGCAAACTTCAAACCGATGCGCTGCCCGCGCACAGATGCTGCAAAACGCAACACAAACCACACCGCAACAAACCCTGCCTGTCACATCAGAGGCAATATCTCCGCCCGCACAAAGAAAAAGTTGTATTACCTGCCAGGCCATCGTACCTACTATCAGGTACTGATCAGTCCGCAGAAAGGAGAACGTTGCTTTAACACAGAAGCAGAGGCCATTGCCGCCGGCTGGCACAAGGCCCCCCGTTAACAGGTACGCCGAAGCACACCACATCTGAAAGGGGACATGACCCGAGTCTGTTCTCCGGGGGCGTCTGCAGCCATGGATGGCCGCAGCCGAGCCCCCGCGGATGGGTTTATGGCGTACCTCGGAGAACAGACTCGGGTCATGCTGACACTATGTAAGTTTCATAGCTGCAACGCATCAGCCTGAATCGCACTCTCTATGATTCAGTGGGGAGACGGACATAAAACCTGGCAACGATCCGGCCCTGCGCAGTCTGCGCAACCACCGGATAGAGCTGCCCCTGACCCCGCACTGAATATCCGATCTGCAACCGATCGCGACCTGTGATCTTATAATTGCGATCATCGCCCCGATTGTATACACCAGATGGCACCCACCCCTTGAAATTAATCTTAGCCACCGGCTCCTGCTGTCCCAGACAGACACGTATCCTGATCTGATCTGTCCGGGCCAGCTGCAAAGTCTGATTATGTGAGACAATCATCGGTTGGCCATTTTTTTCGACAATACAATAAGGTGGCCTGAGTTGCGTCCGGTTCACCCGGAGTTGTATCCTGCCAACCAGATGCCGATCATGCCGCAACACCAGCTCAGCGTTGCGGCGTACCACTATCCGGCGTCCCTGATCCTGTAACCCGCCGTATTGCAGGATATCAGCCGTATAACCGCGCCGGTGATTACCCTGCACCTGCTGTACAACAACCGACGCACCGGGTGGCATCAGCAACTGGTCGCCATCCCGTACCCAGTGTTCCACACCGGCTACTGAAACGCGCGCCATAGCCCATTCCGGCGCTACCGCCAGGTTGGTCGGCAATTGCAGCAACATGTCCAGGTGCTGCATAAACGCATTGATTACCAGCTGGTGAGTCCGGATCTTGATGCTCAGATCGGGCAGATCTTTGGATGCCTCAACACCAAATGCCGGTATACAATGTGTTCGCAGGGCATAATAAGTTGCAGTTTTACGCATCGCACTGTGCAACGTATCCGGCTGTTCGGTGCGGGTATTGAAATAGTGCAGATGATGGGCCGGTTCAGCAATCTGATCATTCACCTGTTGCAGAATCTGCCGCCCGATCCTGCCCAGAGCCAGACGGGTGCCATCCGCACAGGTATAAGCCTCAGCATCCACGATCAGAGATTGTCCATAACGACCCGGATTACGTTGTGCATCCACGTAGGTCGGTCGATGATAACCCCACCCTTCATGCAGGTTCAGCAGGATATCCGCCTCAGCCATCAGGTCTTTTATTTTTTTGACGACTGACAGCATCGGACCTGACTGCGGCCGATCATGAAACTGCCGGTTCATGTCGCCATCCGGTCCACGCTGCCCCAGAATGACCGCCTTTAAATTTGCTCTGGGCACAATTATAAGCTGACCACGGCGTAATCCGACATCCACATACCGGTCCGCAGCCAGATAGCCTCCCGGCTCATCACCCTGAATACCCCCGATGATCAGTAACGTTCTGCCCGGCAGATCGCCCTGAATACGATACACATCCAGCCTGTAGTCAGTATCAGCAAAATAGGTATGGTGACGGGTGGTTTCTGCTACTACGGACAGATTGAGCAGAGCAATGATGATTCCGACCAGGCCGGACGGCCTCATAAAGCTGTCCAGGTTTCTTTCTCAATCACCAGTTCATCCAGACATCCGTTCACAATCAGCGTCTTTCTACCCCGATCCCGGTATACCCGACTGGTATAGGTCTGGTTAAACTGCAACTGATATCGATTGCCCCGCAGTGGCGTGACCTGTACCTGTTCAATATGAATCTGCTGCTCCGGGCGCTGATGGAAAATGCGCGCCTTGTAGGCCTGATAACGGGTCAGATCGCGCCCTCTGGCGTCTGTAAACCGCGGACTGTAATGGCGGATATAATTCTGTATATCGTTATCATTCCAGCTTTGCAGCCAGGCACTGATAAAATCACTGAGTCGTGTCTCATCCACAGGGATGACGGGTAATGGACTGAAGCGTTCAGTCACCAGTTTCAACTGCCCGTCCTGTGCCTTGAAGTACAGTTGTTTGGTGCCCCTTGTATAGATGTTATCCGCACAGTACGACTGGGTATACTGATACATGACCTGACCTGCGTCTTCCCGCAGAATCTGCACATCCTGTGCATTGATCGCCCGTTGCGGCACTGCCTGATGTATCCATTGTTTACGCTCCAGCCAGGCTGAACGATCTTTGCCACCCGCCTGAAATTCAGAGTGCAGCAGGCGGTTTAATGCCGCAGAATCACCTGTTTTCCAGGCAGCAAGATAGTCATCCAGCAACTGCAGAAGCCGTGCACGTTCCCTGGCGTAAGATGTAATAGTCAGATCGTCTGTCTGCGAAGCCAGCACAACCAGGGTGTTTTCTGCCAGAACATCCTGCAATCCGGTGATATCCGGGTTAGTGAAGGCGACACAGCCACGGGTTACAACCTTTTCCTGATCGGCATCATCCCGTCCATGTAACCAGATACCACTCCCGGCCCGGCCCTCTATCCGGTCAACCGGGTTCGGATAGTTCAGCGGGAAGGCACCCGCACCATAACGCGCATCCAGTTCAGCACCTGACAGAAAACGGGTCACCTGATACACCCCTTCCGGTGTTTTTTTGTCACCTGCAACCACTTTCGGTCCGTCATTCTCACCAAACAATAAGTCGTTATAAGTTCTGACAATGACCGGCTGGTCGTTCTGTATCTCAATCAGGCGTGCCTGACGGACCGCCTTATCCACCAGCAATACATGCGCCTGTTCCACTCCACGACTGAACACATGTCCCGGCAGGGTTTGTGCCAGTACGGCGGCACAGCTCAGACTGCTGAGCCAGACGGCCAGGATACGGGATTTCAGTTGTAACATATCAGATGATCCTCTGCGGAATCAGGTGAAGCGCTAAACAGCCGATCAATGTGGAATCAGCCAGTCAAAAATCTGCTGTTGTGCCGGGGAAGCACCGTGTGCCAGGCAACCCCGGTAATCCAGTGGCAGATCGGCTTGTAATCTGGTGAGGTTGTCTGCCCGGTAAGGCATGGTCGCATCAATCTGTGACGCCATCCAGCCGAGTGTCGGGACACCTGACTGCCGGATTGCGCGTGCGCTCAGTTGTGCATGATTCAGACATCCCAGACGCAATCCTACCACTAACAACACAGGCAGGCCTACTGCAATCGCCAGATCCGCAATAGTCAGTTGTTCGCCCAGCGGACACAACCAGCCACCGGCACCTTCCACCACCAGCCAGTCAGCCTGCGCGGCTAAGGTATGCACTGCATCCACCAGTGACATCAACTCAACCTGAACACCGATCTGACGTGCGGCAATATGCGGTGAAACCGCCTCGGGAAAACAATACGGATTGACCTGGTCATATACCCAGCCCCCGCCGGCAGCAGCAATCAGGCGTTGGGCATCCGCATTCCGCCAGCCTTCCTGTTGCCGGGTTGCACCTGCAGCCACTGGCTTAAAAGGGGCAACCCGCAAACCGGCAGCACGTAACGCACGGATCAGAGCACAGGCAAGTTCGGTCTTACCACAGCCGGTATCTGTGCCAGTAATGAAGATACCCGGTATCGGGAAACACAGCTCAGCCTGGTCAGATACCACATCACCGACCGGTGCCGCACCAGAATCTTCAGCCATAACAGAACTGCTGCATCATTATCCTATGATCTTTCCACTGGTTGTCATACTTTTTACCGCTTTTTCTGTGTGATGTGGACTGATACGCTGCAACCATGATACCGGGGTGCAATTCAAACTGATGTGGTGATCTCAGGGCCAGCGTTATCCGGTCACGGTTCTCCGAGGGCGTCTGCGGCCCGGATGGCCGCAGCGGAGCCCCCACGGATGAGTTTATGGCGTACCTCGGAGAGCAGACCCGGGAATGCTGACACTGAAGTTGACACCATCAGGTTTAATAGCTTCAGCGCACCAGTCCACATCAGTTTGAATCGCACCCCATACATACCGGATTGTTTTGCGGATCCGGTACAGCTTCTCTATAATCTTCGGCCAGTTACAGCCACTGTAGCTCAGCTGGTAGAGCAACTGATTCGTAATCAGTAGGTCAGCGGTTCAATTCCGCTCAGTGGCTCCAGAACACCTCCACGACAATCCGGATTCCGGGTTGGTGGGAAGACGGGATTCACAACAAGCTGACGCAGACGCTGAAACTCAGGCACACCGCTGATCATCCTGGCTGATCCGGCTCGCTACCGGGCCTGTCTGGTCACGATATTTTGCGTCTTTACGTTTATCATATGGCCTCAGTGCCGGTCCGCTCAGGGTCTCAAAACTGATGGCACCGATCACCATCCCGGATCGGAGTGCGAGCGGCATTTTGCCCGAATTATAAAACTCCAGCACGATGTTGCCCTGCCAGCCGGGATCTATCCGGTGCGCTGTCACATGCACCATCAGGCCAAGACGCGCCAGGCTGGAACGTCCGTCCAGCCAGCCCACCAGATCGTCCGGTAACGTCACAACCTCATGAGTGATCCCGAGCACCAGCTCACCGGGATGCAGGACAAATTTATCGTCCGCATCCAGTACAATTTCGTTGTGCATCACCTGACTGACTTCAGCCTCTATCGCCTCACGCGTCCCGGACAGGTCAATGTATGGGGTATGATGCGAACAGAACACCCGGAACCGGTTGCCCAGACGCAGATCAACACTGAGACCACTGATCGCTTCATCCACCGGACGTGGCATAATACCTATCCGGCCTGTGTTCAGGGCCGCAAGGATGTGTTGATCACATAATCTCATGGTATAAGGACTAGCTTATGGCAGCCTGGCTGGAAGGTCGTATTGTTGAGCGCACGGTATGGACTGACACCCATTTCTCTCTGCGGATTGCGTGCACCCGCCCGGACTTTGTCGCCGGACAATTTATCCGTGTGGCTCTGGACATTGACGGCGAACGGGTTGCCCGCCCCTATTCCTGCGTCAATTCACCCGATACGGATGGTTTTGAAATCTTTTTTAATATTGTCCCCTCAGGGCCACTGAGCAAACCTTTATCAACCCTGCAGGTCGGTGACACCCTGTGGCTCAGTGATCGTTGTAATGGCCTGCTCACACTGCACGAAGTACCGGATACTGCCCGCGACCTGTGGCTGGTTGCGACCGGTACTGGCGTTGGCCCCTTTTTATCTATTCTGCATACCACCGCAACCTGGCAGCGTTTTGATCAGGTTATCCTCGCATACGGGGTGCGTGAAGCCTCTCAGCTTGCCTATTCTGCGCTGATTGATCAGTTATGCCAGCGTCATACCAATCTGCATTTTATTCCGTGCGTCACTCAACAGACTCCGGATTCAGCCTATGCCGGGCGTGTCACCCAAGCCCTCGCGGACGGCCAGCTGGAGGCCCGGGCTGGTACCTCAATCGGCAACACCAGTCACTTTATGCTGTGCGGCAATACTGCGATGATCCGGGATATGACCACTGCACTGAAGCAACGCGGCCTGAAAAAACATCTGCGGCGTGACCCGGGGCATATCAGCAGCGAAAAATACCATTAAAAACCTGTTGAGATCCGGTAAACACGTATCATTCTGGTACCGGCGTTGTCCGGTCATGGCTCTCCGGGGTACGCCATACACCCATTCGTGGGGGCTCGGCTGCGGCCATCCGGGCCGCAGACGCCCCCCGGAGAGCCATGACCGGATAACGCCTTCAGTGGGCTATTTCACGACCTTCAGGGTCGCCCACCGCCCGGTCTTTTTCGGCACCCGGCCCGGTGTTTTCTGCTGTGGCGGCGGCGCATCATCTTCCGGTTCCTCCGGCTGGAAAAACATGCCATTGCCGCTTTCGCGCGAAACTAATCCCAGCACCGCGCCAATCGGTACATAAATCAACACCGGCTGACCGCTGAAACGTGCGCTGAATGAAATCGCATCGTTCGCCAGATCTAAATCACGCACGGCGGTCGGACCGATATTCAGTACGATCTGGCCATTGTTCACCAGATGCTGCGGAACCTGTACATCCGCATACTCTGCATTCACAATCAGATGCGGTGTCTGAGCATTATCAGTCAGCCATTCATAAATCGCGCGCACCAGATAAGGACGATTAGGCGGCAGCTTGATGGTACCTGCACTCTGCATCTCAACGTAGCCCCAGAACATCCTGCATATCAAATAACCCGGCCGGCTGATCCGCTAACCAGACAGCTGCCCTGACCGCGCCCCGTGCAAACGCCATCCGGCCTGAGGCCTTGTGGCTGATTTCAATCCGCTCGCCAGTACCGGCAAACCAGACGCTGTGCTCACCCACCACATCTCCGGCACGCATGGTGGCAAACCCGATCGTCTGCTGCTCACGTGCACCAGTCTGTCCCTCCCGGCCAAACACAGCCACCTCTGCCAGATTCCGCCCGGTCGCATCCGCGATAACTTCTCCCATCCGTAGTGCCGTGCCGGAAGGTGCATCTTTTTTATGCCGGTGGTGGGCCTCAAATATCTCCACATCCACGGTCTCACCCAATACCCGGGCAGTCGTATCCAGCAGGTTAAAACACAGGTTGACCCCAATACTCATATTCGGTGATAACACAACTGGCATATCTGCTGTTGCGGCTGCAATGATCTCCGTCTGACCGGTAGCAAACCCGGTCGTACCGATCACAACCGGTTTCGCGTATTGCCTGCACACAGCCAGCTGGTGCAGTGTCGCTGCCGGGGTCGTAAAATCAATCAGCACGTCAAACTGGTCCGCAACACACGCCAGATCCGCGCTGACAGGCACACCCAGATGCCCTACACCCGCCAGCTCACCAGCATCCACACCGACAAAATCAGAGTCCGGACGCACCGTCGCTACCGTCAACCGGGTATCCTCCCCTGCCACAACGGCCTGCACCAGTGCCCGCCCCATCCTGCCGGTCACACCAGCAACTGCAATCCGCATCGTCTTATCCCGGAATCATTTTTTTCAGATAAATCCGGTACAGCATCCCGGATAATATCCGCCAGCTGATCCTGTGCGACTGTCACCTGCGCCCGTTCTTCGCGCAGATATTTTATTGTGATCGTCCCGGCGGCCAGTTCGTCTGAACCCAGAATGCAGGCCAGTGACGCACCGCTGCGATCTGCCTGCCTGAACTGCGATTTCACGCTACCCACCAGGGTTTGCAATCGCATCTGCGGCAATGCCGCACGTAATCGCTCGCTGAGTGCCAGTCCCGCAGTTTCGGCTTCTGTGCCCAGCATCAGCAGACAGACATGCAATCCGGGCGATTGTATCGTAACACCCTGTGCTGCCTGCACTGCCAGAAGGCGTTCCACGCCAATCGCAAAACCGATGCCCGGTATGTCTCGTCCGCCCAGCTGACGTGCCAGTCCATCATACCGTCCTCCCGCACACACGGTGCCCTGCGTACCCAGCATGTCTGTGGTCCACTCAAACACGGTACGCGTGTAATAGTCCAGGCCGCGCACTAAACGCGGATTCAGCACATAAGTGACACCAGCCGCATCCAGCATCGCCTGTAACTGTGCAAAATGTACCTGCGATACCTCGCCAAGATAATCTGTCAGTACCGGTGCCGCTGCAATCAAGTCCGCCAGTGCCGGGTTTTTGCTGTCCAGTATCCGCAACGGATTGGTCTGCAGTCGGCGCTGACTATCGGCATCCAGCTGCTCAGCGTGCTGTGTCAGATACGCCACCAGTTGTTCGCGATACCGGGCCCGTTCCGGCGGTGTCCCCAGGGTATTTAACTGCAATGTCAGCCCGCGAATCCGCAAACGACGCCACAAGTGCGCACTGAGCAGGATCAGTTCGGCATCTATCGCCGGTCCGGGCAGGCCATACGCTTCGACTCCGATCTGCTGAAACTGACGATAGCGGCCCTGCTGCGGGCGTTCATGCCGGAACATCGGCCCCTGATACCACAATCGTTGTGCCTGATTATGCGCTGATCCGTGCTGCAATACCGCACGCAGGCAACTGGCGGTACCTTCCGGTCGCAAGGTGAGTCGATCACCATTACGATCCATGAAGGTATACATTTCTTTTTCGACAATGTCCGTCGCCGCACCGATGGAACGCTCAAATAATGTGGTCGATTCAACGATCGGCAAACGGATTTCAGCATAACCATACGCCTGCACTAACTGGCGTACTGCGGCTTCCAGCTGCTGCCAGGCTGGTGTCTGTGCGGGTAACACGTCGTGCATCCCGCGAATGGCCTGTAATGGTTTTGCCATAAATCAGAGTATAAACAAGGGTGTGGAAAGATACCGGTCACCGCGATCACACACGATGGCAACAATCACGGCATCATCCACCGCCTGCGCAATCTGCAGGGCAATCGCGACACTGCCGCCGGAAGATGTTCCGGCAAAGATACCTTCCCGGGTCGCCAGCTGGCGGGCGGTGTGCTCTGCCAGTGCCTGGCTGACCGGCAGTTCCTGATCAATATGCTGATCATCATAAATACCCGGCAGATACGCTTCCGGCCATTTTCGGATCCCCGGAATACAGGCCCCTTCTGCCGGTTGTACGCCAATGATCTGCACTGCAGGATTCTGTGCCTTGAGGTACCGGCTGACGCCCACTATCGTGCCGGTGGTACCCATCGCACTGACAAAGTGTGTCACCTGTCCCTGTGTATCCTGCCAGATCTCCGGGCCTGTGGCGGCATAATGGGCGGCCGGATTATCTGGATTGGCAAACTGATCCAGCACCTTCCCTTCACCGCGTGCCTGCATCGCCAGTGCCAGATCGCGGGCACCTTCCATTCCCTCGTCTGACGATACCAGAATCAGTTCAGCACCATATGCCTGCATCGCTGCCCGTCGTTCCACACTCAGGTTATCCGGCATGATCAGCACCATGCGATAACCCTGAATCGCCGCAACCATTGCCAGTGCGATGCCGGTATTACCACTGGTCGCCTCAATCAGCGTGTCACCCGGCCGGATAGCACCACGTTCTGCCGCATGCTGAATCATCGACAGGGCAGCACGATCCTTCACTGAACCCGCCGGATTATTGCCCTCCAGCTTGACCAATACGACAGTACGAGGATTATCCGGCAGGCGTTGCAGACGCACCAGCGGGGTCCGACCAACAAACTGATCAATGGTTGGATAGTCCATAGACCCTAACGTTGAATCAGCCGTTTCATATCAACGACTGCCTGCGCCAGACCACAGAATAATGCACGCGAAATAATCGCATGCCCGATATTAAATTCAACAATGTGCGGAATGCGCGCAATGGCCCGGACATTGTGATAGTCCAGACCATGCCCGACATTCATCTGCAGCCCCAGGCTATGCCCGTACAGCACCGCCTGCTCAATCCGTGCCAGTTCATCTGCCTGCACAGATGGCTGACGGGATGAGGCATAGTGTCCGGTATGAATCTCAACCATCGGCACACCCACCTGGTGTGCTGCCTCAATCTGTTTTACATCCGGATCAATGAATAAAGACACGCGGATATCAGCTGCTGCCAGGTGAGCGCAATAATCTGTCAGAAATTCGACCTGACTGATCACATCCAGTCCACCTTCGGTGGTCAGTTCTTCACGTTTTTCCGGCACCAGGCAACAGGTCTGCGTCTGTATCTCACACGCAATCTGCTGCATCTCCTCAGTTGCTGCCATTTCCAGGTTCATATGCGTCTGCAGACAACAGGCGAGCGCATACACATCACGTTCCTGAATATGCCGCCGGTCTTCGCGCAGATGCAGCGTAATCGCGTCAGCTCCTGCCTGCTCCGCCAGCAATGCTGCCTGCACCGGCTCAGGATAACGAGTATTACCGCGTACCTCTCGTATTGTCGCAACATGGTCAATATTCACGCCTAACTGTGGCCCGGGCTCCGACATCATACCAACATCCGTAAAATCTCAAATTGTGCCATCTTTGTCATATCCGGCCAGACAGTCCACCCTGCGCAAACAAACGGTAGGCCGGGTTATCCGTTTCATCCACAACGTCATATCCGGCCTGCAGCATGGCTGCTGCAAAATCATGTTGCGCCGGTGCAGGCAACTGAATACCGACCAGTACGCGACCATAGGCCGCACCATGATTGCGATAATGAAACAGACTGATATTCCAGCGGTCGCTCAGACCGGATAAAAAGTCCGGCAGTGCGCCGGGACGTTCCGGAAAAGTAAACCGATAGACGCGTTCATCCGCCACCTGTGGTGCGGCGCCGCCAACCATATGGCGGATATGCGATCTGGCCACTTCGTTACCGGTCATATCCACGACCGTATACCCCTGCGCCTGCAACCCGCCGACTAAGCGGACGACATCGTCTTTACCCGGTGTCACAGTTACCCCGCAGAATACCTGCGCAGCTTGCTGGTCTGCATAACGATAATTAAATTCGGTGATGTTGTGCGTATTCAGTGCCCGGCAGAATTGCAGAAAACTGCCTGGCTGTTCCGGGATCTGAACTGCCAGCAGGGCCTCTCGCTGCTCACCCACTTCCGTCCGCTCACCGACATGACGCAACCGCTCGAAATTGATGTTGGCCCCACTCAGGATCGCGATCAATGTCTGATCCTGCAGGGGATGCTGTGCCAGATAACGACTGATGCCGGCTACCGCCAGGGCACCAGCTGGTTCAGCAACTGTACGGGTGTCTTCAAAGATTGCCTTGATTGCAGCACAAATCTGATCCGTGCTGACCAGAATTACCTCATCCACCCGTTCTTTTGCCACCCGAAAGGTTTCCGTACCGATCTGTTGTACTGCCACACCGTCAGCAAATAACCCGACCTGACCCAGACGAACGGGCTCACCTGCTGCCAATGCCCGATGCAGGGTTGGCGCGTCCTCCGGCTCCACGCCGATAATCTTAACTTCAGGCCGGATCTGTCTGATAAAGGCGGCGATGCCAGCAATCAGCCCGCCACCACCGACCGGCACAAAAATCGCTGCGATCGGATCCATATGCTGACGTACAATCTCTGCGCCAATTGTACCCTGCCCGGCGATCACCGCCGGGTCATCAAACGGATGAATAAAGCTGAGCTGTTGTGCTGCCACCTGCTGCCGTGCAAACTGATCTGCCTGGTCATACGTATCACCGTGCAGGATCACCTTCCCACCGAGACGACGGACATTATCCACCTTGATACCCGGCGTGGTGCCCGGCATCACAATCGTGGTGGGCACCTGCAGGCGATGCCCGGCCAGCGCTACCCCCTGCGCATGATTACCAGCCGAAGCCGCAATCACACCCCGTGCCTGATCAGCAGCGTCCAGGCCATAGATCTTGTTATACGCACCACGCAGCTTGAACGAAAAGACCGGTTGCTCATCTTCACGCTTGAGCAGGATCCGGTTATTGAGCCGCTGACTGAGCCGGGATGCCAGAGTCAGCGCAGACTCACGTGCCACATCATAGACCCGGGCACGTAAAATATGATCCACATAACGATCTGCCATACCGGCACCTGCAAACACAACCAACAGCAATATCCGGAGTCAGTGTACCATAGCCTTTACGCTCTCTGCCTGAGCGTTTTGGGCACACCAGCAATTCCCGCTGAAAAGTTGGTTGAGCGTCGCGAAGTGGTTTTTGAGGCGT
>CAWUJM010000019.1:0-31875 GCA_963922685.1 uncultured Gammaproteobacteria bacterium
GTGGCGTAGTACCTTAGTGCCCTGCCACAGGGTGATCTGCGCAATGCCCTGCAACATCTCCTGATGCGTGACCTTCTTCTGACACGGTGGTTGGCGGTGCTGCTCATGGCGGGCTCCGGGGTTGGGTTGCCGGGGTGTGGTTCAGATTCATGACGTGGTGTTATCCTGCTAACGCATCCGCCAGGCAGACCACAGATTGCGCCAGGGCGTTAACTGCCAGGAAGATGTTGTACTTTGATAACCCTGCCGACGCATCCGGCGTACCAGATGCATCGCCTGTGCTATCTGCCGCAATGGCGGATGCAGGCGCGGCTCCTGACGCAGTGCAGGCAATGCCTGCACAACTGGTTGTTCGCAGGGTGCCAGCAGCACCTCCAGTGCTGCTGGCAGTGATGTCCTGTCCACCAGTGGATCAGTTGGATCAACACCCTGCTGGCGCAGAAAGGCTGACGGCAGACTGAAATAATGTTGCTGCCAGTCACGCTGAACAGATCTGAGTCGTTCTACCAGGGCATGATAACGACCCAGTTCAGCAGCGCGTTGCTGCAACACAGGTTCCGCATTCCCGGCGAGTAACATGGCCCGGCTACCGCCCTGTTGTTCGCATTGTTCCAGCAGATCATCCGGGTCAGTCGGGGTACGCTTCAGAATACGTTGTTCCAGCGCGCCGACAGTCCGCTGCATCTGAATGCGCTGCCAGTCTGCCTGCACGTGCGGTGCCAGGTTTGCGGTCAGCGGATGTTGTGCATCCGGTAAACGATCAATCTCAGCCCGCCACCAGTCCAGCTTCAGGCGTACAACTCCGGGATCCCGGACATTGTCTGCCAGACGATCCAGTTGCGCAAACCAGAGCAGCCAGGCAGTGACTGCCGCCCGCTGGTGCACAGGTGTACAGCGGGCAACATAATATTCTGCTGTGCCCGGAATCAAGTGGTACGATTCAGCTACTGACATGCTGACAACAGGTTCAGGATATCAGCCGGATGCTGAATGATATGATCAGCTTGCCAGTCTGCGATCTGTTCGTCAGGATGGATATAGCCGTATGCAGCACCAACCGTAACACAACCGGCAGCCCGTCCGGCCTGCATATCGCGAGCTGCATCCCCCAGATACCAGATTGCGTACGGTGCCAGCCGCAACTGTTCACACGCATACAATACCGGTGCCGGATCCGGTTTGGCGCGGGCACAGGTATCACCGCTGACGATGACCGCCGCCTGATCCGCCAGCTGCAGTCCGGCAAGCAGCGGCTCCGTCAGCCAGCCTGGCTTATTGGTTACAATCCCCCAGGCAATCTGTTGTTCTGTCAGTTGCGCTAGGACAGAATCCATCCCTGGAAATAACCGGCTGCGCTCATACAGGTGTTGTCGGTAATATGCCAGAAGCTGCTCCCGCACCGGCACAAACGCTGGATCCCGGGGCGTCAGACCAAGGCCCAGCTGAATCAGCCCTGTTGCGCCATATGATGCGACTGACCGGATGTGTGCAGCCGGGAGTGGAGCACGCTGATGCCGGGCCAGGATATGATTCAGCGCAGCTGCCAGGTCTGGTGCTGTGTCTATCAGGGTTCCATCCAGATCAAATAACAGAGCGCGAGGCGTGTTCAGTCTCATTTCGATTATGTGCGAATGTTATACTGCCAAGTTTGAATAAGAGCGGGCTGATTTTATACTGAGGTAACAGATGCGGTGTACTGAAACGCGGGGTAATGATGGTCGCAGACCAGATCAGGTCTCTTTTTCCGAAGCGATGCTGGATCCGATGGCCAGCTTCGGCGGCTTGTATGCTCCGGCTGATCTGCCTCGTTTGCCGGAAGATTTTTTAGCCCGGCAACTGTATGCAGATTATGCTGCACTCGCCTCTGCCGTGCTGAATCTGTATCAGCCGGATATCCCCGCTGATGTGCTGACGCAGGCACTGGCCCGCTATGCACAATTTGATGATGCACAGACGCCGGTTCCTCTGCATCAGCTGAGCGATAATTTATTTATCAATGAGTTGTACCACGGGCCAACCCGTGCCTTTAAGGATATCGCCTTACAGCCGTTCGGCGCACTCTTATCTCATCAGGCTGCCGCGCGGCAGGAACAATTTCTGGTGCTGGCCGCAACCAGCGGCGATACCGGACCAGCGACCTTGCACGCATTCCGCAACTGTCCTCAGGTGAAGGTCGTCTGTCTGTATCCGGTCGGTGGCACCTCCGATGTGCAGCGTCTGCAGATGGTGACCGAAACGGCTCCCAACCTGTGTGTGCTGGGCATTCACGGCGATTTTGACGATGCACAGACTGCATTGAAAAGACTGCTGTGTTCGAACGATTTTCAGGCTCAGTTAGCACGTAGAAACACCCGCCTGTCCGCCGCGAACTCAGTCAATATCGGGCGGATTATGTTCCAGCAGGTCTACCATATCGCCGCCTACCTGGCGCTGGTACGACGTGGCACCATCAGGTTGGGGGAACCGATCACGATCAATGTGCCTAGTGGTAACTTCGGTAATGCGCTGGGTGCTTATTATGCGCGTCGTATGGGATTACCAATAGACAGGATTCTGATTGCATCCAACCAGAACCATGTGCTGACTGATTTTATCCTGACCGGTCAGTATGACTTACGCAACCGTGTCCTGATCAATACCTGTGCGCCAGCGATGGATATCCTGATCTCATCAAATATCGAACGGCTGTTATTTGATCTGTTTGGCCCGGAACGCACCCGAACCCTGATGTCTGCTCTGGCGCACGAACGTCATTATGCACTGGATGCGAGCGAACTGGCGCAGATCCAGGCCATATTCAGTGCCGGTTTTGCGACAGATGCAGAAGTCAGGGCCTGCATACGCGACGTATCTGAACAGGGCTATATCATTGACCCGCACACAGCCACCTGTTTCCGGGTGCAGGGCCAGGCAGATCGCAATCTGCCCGGTGTGATCTGCGCGACTGCCGAATGGACTAAGTTTTCACCCACCCTGGCAGCAGCCCTGCTGGATGAACCGGGTCTGACCGATGCAGTGGCACTGCACCGGGTTGCCGCAGCAACAAACCAACGGGTCAGTCCACAGATTGCAGATATCTTTCAACGCCCTGTGCAGCACAGGACTCAGATCATGCCGGATGCGATTGAAGCAGCCATTACAGACTTTCTGCAACGCGGGTCAGTGTCATCCTGAAAATTGTTACGGAGGTGGTTGTACCACCTCACTGCAAAGCGTTTCCGGTCCCGGTTCTCCGGGGCGGCTGCGGCCCGGATGGCCGCAGACGAGCCCCCACGGGTGGATTTATGACGTACCTCAGAGAGCCATATCCGGATAACGCTGACACTGCGATCACCACATCAGTTTGAATCACACCCCTAGCTGTCGCGTTTACGGTGAAATTCGAGATAATACACGATCGTGATCAGCCCGCAGAGACCACATGCAACCAGTATGATCAGCAACGAATCCCAGCTGCGGGTCTGCTGTGCGGGTAACAGGTTGCGGAATGCCTGCATCAGCGGACGTTCTGACCCCTGACCCGATGGCGGTGTGTGGTACAGGTGCAGAGTGCTGTCTTCTGGTGTGAACACCAGTGCCTGCAGGGTACGTTGATTGAAGATCGCCTGACGATGATTCGCCGTATCCAGCATGATATTGATGATATCTCTGGTTTCTGCCGGGTGTAAGCGGTCAAATGTAGCTAGCTGGCTGAAGCGTTGCCAGAGAAAGTTATCACGTGAATGGGTACAGTTATCGGGTGCGCGGGCCAGAACGTAACAATTCACAACTGCGATCTGATTTGCCCTGCCCCACGGCTTGTCAGCGCGATACACACTGTGATCCGTTCTGATCCGGGCAACTTCGTCCTGTGGTTTTTCCAGTACCTGAATACTGATACGGTCTGCCATAACGATGCTGTGGCTGGCAGGATAACGATACCGGATGAGTTGTCTGGCGGCCTGATGACTGGTGCCTGTGGTCTCCAGTGTCCTGCGTAGTGTAAACACAACAGAATCAGGTTGCGCCGGAATAATGCCGGACCGGGTGACAGGCGAGGCAATCTGTGCCAGGAATAAACCGGACTGATTAAAACCGGACAACACCCCGATATAACCGGCAAATCCGATATTCACCAGGCTGTTCTCCGGACCTGCATACACAGTGATGGCCTGCAGGCCTCGCAGGTTCGCATCACCCGGCCAGTCCAGGTTGCGTCCGATCAGCGGGCTGTCAGTCGCTGATGCGCTGTGCCAGACACCGAATGCTGAACCCTGCACTTTCGGATGATTCAGATCAGGCAGCAATAACCATGTCCAGTATTCGTTCAGTGACAGGCGACCATCGCCCAGCTGATCATGACCGAACAACTGCCAGCGCGAAATAATCCCGGCGATTTCGTCCTGATAGGTGGCATCAACCTGTGACCGGATGCGATTAACACGCTGCTGCTGCATCTGGTCAAATTGTGCCTGGGTCAGAATCGTGTGCAGATACGCATCGTAACGCGCTTCAATATCCGGAAACTGTTGTTTCACTACGCTACCCAGAGCCTGGCCGATCTGCAGGCTGGTTCTGCCGGTCGTATCCACCCGGAACACCGGCAGACTATGCTCACACAGTGCGGCTTGGGTCAGAATCAGACAGAATAACAGGGCCAGTACAGATTGATTCAGAGGTGAACACCACATATGTCAGGTAATACCTTCGGCACTTTATTTCAGGTTACTTCGTTCGGCGAAAGTCATGGCCCGGCGATTGGCTGTGTGATTGATGGCTGTCCACCCGGACTACCGCTGACTGAGGCTGATATTCAGCCGGATCTGGAGCGGCGGCGTCCGGGTAAGACGCGGCATACCACACAACGGCGTGAAGCCGATCAGGTTGAAATCTTATCCGGTGTCTTCGGCGGTCAGACTACGGGCACACCGATTGGCTTACTGATCCGGAATACTGATCAGCGCTCGAAAGATTATCAGGATATTGCGCGAAAATTCCGTCCGGGCCATGCCGATTATACGTATCTGCAGAAATACGGGGTGCGGGATTATCGTGGTGGCGGGCGTGCTTCGGCGCGTGAGACCGCGATACGGGTTGCGGCCGGTGCAGTAGCGAAAAAATATCTGCATACAGCCTACGGGGTGCGTGTCCGGGCACACTTGTCGGCACTGGGTCGCATCCGACCGGAACAGATGCACTGGCCGGATGTGGAGCAGAATCCATTCTTCTGGCCGGATGCAGCGCAGGTACCGGAACTGGTAGCCGCAATGGATGCATTACGCAAATCAGGCGATTCGCTCGGCGCAGAAGTCACTGTGGTCGCGGAAGATGTCCCACCAGGCTGGGGGGAGCCGGTGTTTGACCGGCTGGATGCAGATATCGCGCACGCCCTGATGAGCATCAATGCGAGCAAGGGCGTTGAGATCGGTGCAGGTTTTGCTGCCGTAGCACAGACTGGCACCGAACATCGGGATGAAATGACTCCGACAGGCTTTCTGTCGAATCATGCGGGCGGTGTGCTGGGTGGTATTTCCAGCGGTCAGCCGATTGTGGCACGCGTTGCGTTCAAACCGACTTCCAGCATCCGACTGACCGGCAGAACGATAGACCAGGCGGGACAGGCAACTGATATCAGTACCACCGGGCGGCACGATCCGTGCGTCGGCATTCGGGCAGTGCCGATCGTTGAAGCGATGCTGGCGATTGTGCTGACCGACCATGCGTTGCGCCAGCGTGGACAGAATGGTGCGGTGCAGTCTGATACGCCAGTGCTTCCGGCAGAGGCACTCAGCGATGCCTGTTAAGGCAGATGACCGCACATTGTTTGGCCCGGATAGCCGCAATGGCAGTTATCCACAAATTCTGTGGATAACTCTGTGTAAAACCGCACGAATAAGTGGTCTATCACACCGTTTTATCAGGCTTTTCTGGTATTGACCAATATCTGAACACAAAAAAATTTATCCTGAATAAACAGTTATTTAGTCTCAGGGCACTTGAGCCTGTATAAAAAATACCGGGAAGTGATTGACTTTTACGAAGTCAACAACGCAATCTGTGCATAATGGCTATGTAATAGCAACATCACGTGACTTCTGCCACTTCCGGAATCACTCTTCTTCTGAAAAATGACATGAGCGATAAAAAATTATGGGCCGGTCGCTTCAGCGAACCGACAGATCAGTTTGTTGAGACATTCACGGCGTCCGTCACATTCGATCAGCGTCTGGCGCCGTACGATATTCAGGGTTCCATCGCCCACGCCCGGATGCTGGCGCGCCAGAAGATCCTGACGCAGGCAGAATGCGATGACATCATCACCGGGCTGGAAGCCATCGCTGCGCAGATTGAGCGCGGAGAATTTGTCTGGTCCGTCGCACACGAAGATGTGCACATGAACATTGAAGCCGCGCTGACCGCAGCCATCGGTGAGACCGGTAAGAAGCTGCACACGGGTCGTTCGCGCAATGACCAGGTGGCAACCGACATCCGGCTGTGGCTGCGGGATGAGATCCAGGCCATCTGTGCTGCGTTGCATCAGGTGCAGCATGCACTACTGGATATTGCCGGACGTGAAGCCGATACGATTCTGCCCGGATTCACACATTTACAAACGGCCCAGCCGGTCACCTTCGGGCATCATATGCTGGCTTGGTTTGAGATGCTGCAACGCGATGTCAGCCGCCTGACTGATTGTGCTGCCCGCATGAATCAGATGCCACTGGGTGCTGCCGCTCTGGCCGGTACCACCTATCCGATTGATCGCCAGCTGACCGCCAGTCTGCTGCACTTCAGCGCGCCCTGCCGTAATTCGCTGGATGCGGTCAGTGATCGTGATTTTGCCATTGAATTCAGTGCCGCTGCCAGTCTGATCATGGTGCATCTGTCACGCATGAGCGAGGAGCTGATTCTGTGGTCATCCGCACAATTCGGCTTTATCACCCTGTCCGACAGCTTCTGTACCGGCTCTTCCATCATGCCACAGAAAAAAAACCCGGACGTACCTGAGCTGATCCGGGGCAAAAGTGGCCGGATAACCGGCCACCTGATCGCACTGCTGACCCTGATGAAGGCACAACCACTGGCCTATAACAAGGACAATCAGGAAGACAAAGAACCATTATTCGATACGGTGGATACACTGCGCGGTGCACTGCAGGTCTTCGCCGCAATGCTGCCGACGCTGGTCTGTAACCGGGCAGCGATGCGCCGCGCAGCACAACAGGGTTTTGCGACTGCCACCGATCTGGCCGATTATCTGGTACGTCAGGGCATCGCTTTCCGCGATGCACACGATATTGTCGGTCGGGTTGTCGCACAATGTGTGCAGGAAAACTGTGATTTAGAAGGCCTGTCTCTGGATGCCCTGCAAGGCTATAGTGCTGTCATCAAAAGTGATGTGTATGATTATCTGACCCTGGAAGGCTCTGTTGCGGCACGCCGTCACATCGGTGGTACTGCACCGGAACAGGTGCTTCGGGCCATTGCAGATGCCCGGCTGTCTCTGGCAGCCCGAACTCCCGCTACTTCGCTAAGGAACCCCTGATATGAAACTGGAAACACTCGCTCTGCACCACGGTTATCAGGCAGACAGTACACGTGCTGCCGCAGTACCCATTTATCAGACAACATCCTATACCTTCGACGATACACAACATGGTGCAGATCTGTTTGATCTGAAGGTCGCCGGCAATATCTACACCCGGATCATGAATCCGACCACTGATGTACTGGAACAACGCATCGCCGCGATGGAAGGCGGTGTCGCCGCACTCGCGGTCGCTTCCGGCATGGCAGCCATCACTTATGCGCTGCAAACCATCTGTGTCAACGGCGACAATATCGTCAGCACCAGCCAGTTATATGGTGGCACCTACAATTTATTCGCTCATGCCCTGCCGAATCAGGGCATTAACGTACGTTTTGTTTCATACGATGATACTGCCGGCCTGGAGCAGGCAATTGATGCACAAACGAAGGCGATCTTCTGCGAATCTATCGGCAATCCGGCGGGAAACGTGGTTGATATCGCACAATTAGCTGATATCGCACACCGCCACGGTGTCCCGCTGATCGTTGACAATACGGTGGCCACACCTTACCTGTGTCGTCCGATTGAACATGGTGCTGACATTGTGATTCATTCGCTGACCAAATATATCGGTGGTCATGGCACATCTGTAGGCGGGATCATTGTGGATGGTGGTAAATTCGACTGGCTGGCGCACCAGGCGCGTTATCCGATGCTGAGCGAACCGGATCCGTCCTATCACGGCGTGATCTGCACAGAAGTGTTCGGTCCGGCAGCCTATATCGGTCGTTGTCGTATCGGGCCATTACGTAACATGGGGGCGGCCCTGTCTCCGATGAACGCATTCCAGATTCTGCAAGGCCTGGAGACCCTTGGCCTGCGCATTCAGCGTCATTGTGACAATGCGATGGACCTGGCAGTCTATCTGTACCGTCACCCTAAGGTGGCTTGGGTGAATTATGCGGGTCTGAGTGACAGTCCGCACCAGATCTCATGTCTGAAATTCATGGGTGGTCAGGCCTCCGGTATCCTGAGTTTTGGTATTCAGGGCGACGCGACTGCAGGCAGCCGTTTTATTGAAGCCTTGCAGATGATTCTACATCTGGTCAATATCGGTGATGCAAAGACACTGGCGTGTCATCCGGCATCCACCACACATCGCCAGCTGAACGCGGAAGAGCTGGAAACAGCAGGTGTCAGCCCGGATTTAGTACGTATTTCAGTTGGCATTGAAGCGATTGATGACATCATCGCTGATGTTGAACAGGCACTGGCGCAAATCTGAGGCATGATGAGAGATCATATCAGGCGACGCCGTCGGCTACTGTTCATCCTGTGCCTGTTGCAGCTCACTCTGATCAGCTGTTCAATGCCGAACCGTCCGGTTCCTCCACCCCCTACACCAACGGCAGAACGCATCACTACCATTGCTGAGCTGGCAGCGCAGCAACGCGATTATGCCAGGGCAGCCGACTTATTTCGCCAGCTGGCTGGTATGCAGACAGGCAGCCGGCGGGATCTTGCTCTGCTATATGGTGCCAATGCTGAGCTGCTGGGTGACAACAGCAATGTACAGTGGGTGCGTAAGACACTGGACGAGCTGATGACCGCAGACTTCAGCGGTGATGATGCCCTGTTGCTGCAGATATTGCAGGTTGAACTGGCAGCACTGGACGGACAGCCAGCACCAGTGCACTGGGATTTACAATCGCCCCTGCCTGACCCGCACTCTGACCCTGAGTTGAGCCAGCGATTTTTCCGGGCACAACTCAGCGTACGCACCGGTTACCGTTTACGCGCCGAAGCCCTGGCAGGCTCAGAACGATGGCTGACCGACCCGGCAGAACGCCTCACGATACAACAGGAACTTTTACACAACCTGAATCAGCTGGGCACCGCTGCACTGCAATCGTATCAGCAACCGGATGAGATGTCCGGCTGGGCCGGATTAGCCCTGCTGAGCCAGCAGTTCGCGGATGATCTGCCCGGATTTCGTGCCGCATTACCCGGCTGGCAGGCACAGTTTGCGGATCATCCGGCCTTAACGGAACCCCTGCTGGCACACTGGCAGACCTGGTTCCCCGCCCCTCTGACCATGCCACAACGTATTGCTGTCTTATTGCCACAGGATGAGCGATATCAGGCCGTGAGTCACGCGATACGGGCCGGTATTCTGTATCGCGCAGCCAGCTGGCCGGACGAACAGCAACCCGACATACAGTTTTATGACAGCGACCAGCCGATTGCGGCAGTTTATCAACAAGCAGTGGCTGATGGTGCAGACTGGGTGATCGGCCCGTTGCGTAAGGCAGCCGTGACTGATCTGTTGCCTCTGGTTGATTTATCTGTGCCCGTGCTGGCACTCAATCAGGTTCCCCTACCCGACGTACCGCCGTCACGTTTATTCCTGATCGGACTGAATCCGGAAGATGAGGCCCGTCAGGTGGCAGAACGTCTCTGGTCAGACCAGTACCGCCATCCGGCAGTACTGACACCAGACAATGCCTGGGGGCAGAGGCTGCTCACAGCATTTCAGATATACTGGTCTGAATTCAGCGATACCCGTCTGGCCGTCGCCCGATACGATCCGGCAACCTACGATCATGGCATGACTATCCGTCAACTGCTATTGTCAGACCGGAGCGACGCGCGCCATCAACAATTGCAGACCTGGCTTCGTCGCCAGCTGGAATTCAGTCCACGACGACGAACCGATATTGATGCGATCTTTTTAATTGCCCGAAACGCTCAGGCACAAGGGTTTGTACCACAATTAAAATTTCATTTTGCCGACAACCTCCCCGTCTATGCCACATCCCACATCTGGCCAGGCCAGCTCAGTAAGCGTCAGCTAGCCGATATGCGTGGGATACAGATCCCCGATATGCCGTTCTTTATCTCGCCGGATGCGTTACAGCCGATCCTGACTGCCACACCTGAGCAACAACTCGCGCATGTTCGCTTATTTGCGCTTGGCATGGATGCACTCGGCATCCTGCCACATATGCCACGTTTACAGGGCGATGCAGATGCAATCTGGGCTGGCACAACCGGCGTTCTATCCTTAAACAGGACACATCACATTGATCGCGAACTCACTTGGTTACAGCTGGATGACCCGATCAGGCCCATACCGCTGATTACAGAACAGCAGGTAACGACAGGTGGGTCTTAGACAGCAACAGGCCGGTGTTATCGCCGAACAACAGGCCTCGCAGTTTCTGCAACAACAAGGCCTGCACGAGCTTGAAAAAAATTATCGTTGCCGATCAGGTGAAATAGACCTAGTGATGCAGGATCGGGAAACACTCGTTTTTGTTGAGGTTCGCCAACGCCGGGATACCCGCTTCGGCGATGCACTGGAAAGTATTGATACGCGCAAACAACGCCGCATACGCCAAGCCGCAGAGCACTACCTGCTATATCATAGCTGGACCGGCCCCTGTCGGTTTGATGCGGTCGGAATGGATGGAACAGGAATACCACGCTGGGTGCAGGATGCCTTCTGAAGGCTGCATTATTCGCGTTCGTCTATCCAGGCCATCTGGATTGCTTCCAGGATTTTTTCACCACACCGATCAGCCGTGCCGGTAAAGCCCGGCAGTGCCAGCACCTTTTGCATCAGGTCTACGAAATTGATACGTGTCGGATCTGTCCCCGGATGAGCTTCATCCAGTGCGATGGCAATCTCTGTCGTGTCGGTCCAGGCCAGTTGTGTCATAGCTGTTAATGGTTTTCTTTGGCATGATTCAGGGTATATTTCGGTAATTCGACCACCAGATCCTGCTGACCGACAATCGCCTGGCAACTCAGACGTGATTCAGCTTCCAGTCCCCAGGCCTTATCCAGCAGGTCTTCCTCATCTTCGCTCGCTTCATTCAGAGAATCGAACCCTTCACGCACAATCACGTGACAGGTCGTACAGGCACATGATTTTTCACAGGCATGTTCGATCTCAATACCGGCATCCAGTGCGGCATCACACAGACTGATCCCCGGTGCTGCCTGGATCGCAACACCGTCCGGGCAGATAGTCTCGTGTGGTAAAAAGATGATCTGAGTCATGTCAATGGATGTCGTCGGGTGCAATTCAAACTGATGTGGGCTGGCACACAGAAATATGCAACTTAATAGTGCCAGCATGACCCGAGTGTGTTTTCTCCGAGGTACGCCATAAACCCATCCGTGGGGGCTCGGCTGCGGCCATCCGGGCCGCAGACGCCCTCGGAGAAAACACACTCGGGTCTCATACCTTCAAGTACGGTGTTACAACCACCTGCGTCACTATTTTCAAGTAAGCACCTATTTACGATCTGACGAACAGATGTCATTCTGTGCGCAGCGTAGCTTAGTCGCAGAGTCTGCCTGATCTGCTGTCAGTCTATCCCGCCTGACCCCGGACTTATGGATTCCGCGACTTCGCGCGGAATGACACAGCGCCATCCTGAAAGTCGCCACAAAGGTGGTTGTGCCGCCTCACTGGAAAGCGTTATCCGGTCTGGCTCTCCGAGGGCGTCTGCGGCCCGGATGGCCGCAGCCGAGCCCCCACGGATGGGTTTATGGCGTACCTCGGAGAGCCATGACCGGATAACGCTGACACTGAGATCACCACATCAGTTTGAATCTCACCCGATGTCGTCAACAGACTGTCCGGCCAGGGCTTGGCGGATATTGGTATTCATGCGCCGTTCAACATAAAAGGCACATGCCTGTTCCAGCGCAGCAATCGCTGCCTTCAGCTCACCTGCCTCCCGGACCCGCTCTGCAGCGGCCTGCAATTCAGCCAGCGCAGTGTCGACCTTTACCCGTTCAGCCGCATCCAGCAATGTCTCTCCGTCATCCGCAAGTGCAGCATGCAGAGCATCCAGCACCCGTTGTGCATTGACTTGTTGTTCAATGAGCTGGCGGGCTGCCATATCTTCAGCAGCATGTGCTATTGAGTCCTGCAGCAGCCGGGTGATGGCAGTCTCACTAAGACCGGATGATGGTTTGACAGTGATGTCTGTACTGATGCCACTGTCCTGTTCTTCAGCACTGACCTGTAAGAGGCCATCCGCATCTACAGCAAAGGTCACCCGGATGCGGGCTGCACCAGCCACACGCGGCGGGATACCGCGTAGTTCAAAACGAGCGAGCGAACGGCAATCAGCGACATGTTCGCGTTCGCCCTGTACCACATGCAGTGAAAGTGCGGTCTGTCCGTCTTTTGCCGTCGTGAAGGTCTGGGCTCGTGCAATCGGCAGGGTGGTATTGCGTGGAATAACCTTTTCAACCAGACCACCTATGGTCTCCAGGCCGAGTGAGAGTGGATTGACGTCTAATAACAGGACATCCTGACGGGTCGGATTATCGACTAAGCTGTTCGCCTGTATCGCCGCGCCAAGTGCAACGACCCGATCCGGATCAAGATCGGTCAACGGTGTGGTGCCAAAAAACTCAGCGACCCGTGCACGCACCCGCAAGGTACGGGTGGATCCACCAACCAGCACCACCTCATCGATTGCCTGCCGGTCAATGCCGGCGTCCTGTAAGGACTGACGGCAGGTGCGGAGTGTCTGCCGGATCAGTGGATCTATCAATTCATCCAGCTGTGCACGACTCAGTTCACCCTGCCATGACCCCTGTGTCCAGGTGATCTGCACAGGAACGCTGGTCTCCTCTGCCAGCACTTCTTTGGCAGTACGTGCCTGTTGTAACAGATCACGGCGTAATGCCGCTGCCTGATCGGATGCCAGTTCGGCGTGACGGGCGATCCAGTCAGCTATCACCTGATCGAAATCATCGCCACCCAGTGCCGTATTACCGCCAGTAGCGAGCACTTCAAACACACCGTCATGCAGGCGCAGTATGGAGATATCAAAGGTGCCACCACCCAGATCATAAATCGCATGGATGCCGGCAGATGCGCGATCCAGTCCGTAGGCAAGAGCTGCCGCAGTCGGTTCATTCAGCAGTCGTAAGACCGGCAGGTCAGCCAGCCGGGCTGCATCTTTGGTTGCCTGGCGTTGTGCATCATCAAAATAGGCGGGGACCGTAATCACCGCACCCGTCAGTTGGCCACCCAGTGTGGTCTCAGCACGCTCTGTCAGAGATTTGAGAATCTCAGCACATACAGCAACCGGACTCACCAGACCCGCAACAGTGCACAGCATCGGCATCGCATTGTCTGAACCATCCAAGGCATAACCGATGTTGTGTTGTACCAGTTGTTCTGCAGTGTAGCCAATCAGTCGTTTGGCAGAAACAATCGTATTTTGCGGATCTCTGGTGGCGACAGCACGCGCAGCAGCACCGACCACCGGACCCTGCGTGGTGTAGCGTACGACAGATGGCAGCAGGTGTTGTCCCTGTTCATCCGGCAAGGTGTCCGGTACGCCACTGCGCAGGGTGGCTACCAGAGAATGGGTAGTTCCCAGATCAATGCCCACAACCAGGCGATGCTGGTGAGGTTCAGGCGTGGCACCAGGTTCAGAGAGTTGCAGCAATCGGCTCATGCTTCGTTCAGGTATGTCGCCAATGTTGCAGCTTCCTGCTGTAGCTTATACAAAAACTGTAATTTCTGTACCACCACACAGACGACAGAAGGTTGACTAGGGTTCGCAAACCAGTCTGCTAAATCATTCAGCTGTGTTGTCATCAAGGCCTGAATCGTGTTCTGCATATGGTCTGATGCCGCTGCCGGATCTGCCTGCCGTGGTATGCCGACAAGTTCTTCACGCAACGCCATCTGTTCCATCAGGAAGGCACTATCCTGTATGCTGTCTGCCTGATCCGGCCTGATGCCCTGCAGGCTCAGTAAATAAACAGCTCTCTGTAGCGGATCTCTGAGTGTGTGATAGGCTTCATTGATCATCATCGCTTGTTGTAACGCCAGCCGCTGCGCGGTCTCAACAGATTGCGTATGACGGTCCGGATGGCTGTTTTTCTGCAGGAGATGATAGTGCCGGGTCAGCTTATTGAGGTCTATATCAAAGCTGGTGGGCATCCGGAAAAGCTCGAAATAGTTAGCCGCATCAGACATACGTTATTATGATACCCGGATAAAGTGTAGTGCCTGTACTTCAGTCAGGGGCAACTGACAGATATCTGCAATTTCCTGGTCGTCCAGTTTACCAATCAGTTGTACGGCAGTTTGCTGCATGCCTTTCTTTATCCCTGTTTCCATGCCTCTTTCCATACCTCTTTCCAGAACGTACTGGTAAGAAGGTAATTCTTCAATATTAAAGTCTGTCAGCATTTGTCTGGTCTCCTGAATTTTTTCGCTCAGGTTACGGTTTTTTGCCAGGATCTCAAGCATATGAAAATAACGACGGAAGTCTGATGCATTGTCCTGAGTCAGTTCATACAGCCGCCTGATAATGTATGCAATGATATCTTCAGCCGGTCTTTCCTTAAAATCACACAGTATGGCAAGGACAAGCGCATCCGGGGTATCTTCACCAAGCAGCAGTGCACAGTCAATAGTACGCATATCAATCATCTGGTATTGATAATTGAATGCCGCGACGCCGCATGGCATCGTCAGTTTTTTTCTGCCGATGTAGACCAGGTATTGTTTCAGCGGCTCATCCGGCCAGCGCAGACGGATGTCAGTGTAATACCGTAGCATGCGCAGCGGCATCTGTGGATGGTTGTCATTCTGAATTTCCAGGTGTAGCAGGCAGGTTGAATGATCTGCCGCTGATTGTACACGCACCAGAATATCAGCACGCCGATCTTCCACCCGATAAGATTCAGTGCTCAACAATTCGACCTGATCCGGTACGATATCAAGTCTGAGCAGTTTTGTGATGAGACAGGTAGCCAGTCGCTCAATCAGCGATTTGCTGATAATATCTTTGTCTGCCATGCTTGGAGTATGCTGAAAAACAGCTCAGACGGTAAAACTTTCTCCGCAACCACATTCGTCTTTTACGTTCGGGTTGTGAAAGGTAAAACCTTCGTTCAGTCCGTTTCTGGCATAGTCCAGTTCTGTACCGGCGAGATAGACCAGGCTTTTACGGTCTATGATGACCCTGACATCGCGATCTTCAAAGACTTCATCATCCGGATTGAGGGTATCAACAAATTCCAGTACATACGCGAGCCCGGAGCAACCTGTCGTCTTCACCCCGAGACGCACACCAATACCATGCCCACGTTTCTGCAGAAAGGTCTGTACCCGATCAGCAGCAGCGGCACTCAGGGTAACTGACATCAGGTGGCCTGCTTGTTCTGCAGGTCTGTGATAGCAGCCTTAATCGCATCTTCGGCGAGTACGGAACAATGGATCTTGACCGGAGGCAGGGCAAGCTCTTCGGCGATTTCGGTATTTTTAATCTCGCGGGCCTGTTCCAGTGTCTTGCCTTTCACCCACTCAGTCAGTAATGAGCTGGATGCGATGGCGGAACCACAACCATAGGTCTTGAAACGCGCATCTTCTATCACACCCTGTTCGTCTACCTGAATCTGCAGCCGCATCACATCACCACAGGCTGGTGCACCCACCATGCCAGTGCCAACATTCGCGGCCCCTGTATCCAGAGTACCAACATTGCGCGGGTTTTCGTAATGATCTATCACTTGTTCGCTGTAAGCCATGAGTATTTCTCCTGACAGGATTGTGGGCACCTCTGAAAACTGCTGCGCTCGCAAATACTTTGTTGAAAAGTGCTCATGTACTACTCGTACACTGCGCTTTTTCGTCTCGTCTTTGCTTCGCTCGCGACGTTTTCAGAGGCACCCTTGTGTTAATGGGCTGCCCACTGGACACTTTTCAGATCAATACCCGATTTGTACATGTCCCAGAGCGGACTCAGTTCACGCAGGCGTTCGACCTGAGTATGGATTTGTTGCAGAACTTCATCCACATCGGCCTCTGTGGTAAAACGTCCCAGAGTAAACCGGATGGAGCTGTGTGCCAGTTCATCATCACGTCCGAGTGCACGTAATACATAACTCGGCTCCAGACTGGCAGAGGTGCAGGCACTGCCGGAGGACACAGCCATGCCCTTCAGTGCCATCATCAGGCTCTCACCTTCGACGTAGTTGAAGCTGATGTTCAGGTTTCCGGCAATCCGTCGCTGCAGATCACCATTCACATACACTTCTTCCAGATCCTTCAGACCATTGTACAGCTTGTCACGCAATGCACACAGACGTACATCTTCTGCAGCCATTTCTGTCTTTGCCAGATGAAATGCCTCACCCATACCAACAATCTGATGCGTTGGCAGGGTACCGGAACGCATGCCGCGTTCATGTCCACCGCCATGTATCTGTGCTTCTATCCGTACCCGTGGTTTGCGCCGCACATAGAGCGCACCGATACCCTTCGGGCCATATACCTTGTGTGCGCTCAGACTCATCAGGTCAACCGGCGTTTTCTGCAGATCAAGCGTGACTTTGCCCGGGCTTTGTGCTGCATCCACATGAAATAAGACGCCGCGTTCCCGACACAGGGCACCGAGTGTGTCTATATCCTGAATCACGCCGATTTCATTGTTGACATGCATCACCGAGGCCAGAATCGTATCGTCACGCAGCGCGGCCCGGAAGACATCTGCATCAACCAGACCATTTGACTGTACGTCCAGGTAGGTCACTGCGTAGCCTTCGCGCTCCAGCTGGCGACAGGTATCCAGCACCGCCTTATGCTCTGTCTTCACTGTGACAAGGTGCCGACCTTTTTTCTGGTAGAAGTGTGCAGCTCCCTTAAGTGCCAGGTTATTCGATTCTGTTGCCCCGGAAGTCCAGACGATTTCCTTACTATTTGCGTTCAGCAGGGCGGCGACCTGCTCACGCGCCTGCTCAACCCGCTGTTCAGCATTCCAGCCGAATGTGTGTGAGCGCGAGGCCGGGTTGCCAAAATCGCCGTCCAGCGTGAGGCATTCACACATTTTTGCGGCCACGCGCGGGTCGATTGGTGTCGTAGCAGAATAATCCAGATAGACAGGCAGTTTCATAAGGTCAATTTTAACATAGGGTAAATCAGATATCTCCGCAGCATGCGAAGGTGGGTGCAATACAAACTGATGTAGACTGGTACGCTGCAGCTATGAAAAATTAATCGTGTCAGCATGACCCGATCTGCCACTCACACTCTACCCCGCATAGATTCCGTGACTTCGCACGAAGTGACGCAGCATCATCCTGAGATCACGGTCAGTCTGAATCGCAGTATGCAGAGGTGCCTTATGGCTTGACAGTGCTGAGACCCAGAATCTCCCAAGCCTGCATACCGCCACGATACCACTTGATTTTGTGTGCCGGATAACCGAAGCGTAGCAGATTTCTGATATTGTTGGGTGATTGTCCGCACCACATACCATTACAGAACAGGACGAGTGTCTTTGCCTGGCTGAAGTCCCACAGACCTTCAGCTTCATGTGCACCAAACTCATTGCTGAGAATTTCGCTGATGGTGAAAGGGTCCGCACTCGGACTCAGTTTTGTCCAGGGAATATTTTTCGCACCCGGGATTGTGCCACGTTTCACCCAGTCGGGTGTACGTGAATCCACCACTAAGATGGTGCCGTCACCTGCGATCATTTTCTGCAGGTATTGCGCGACTTCGACTTCGCCGATAGTTGCTACGCCAGGTGCCAGTGTGGCAGGCTGGATACAGAAAGGCGGGCAGGGTCGGGAAGTTCTGGCAAACGCCGGGTTGACGGTGTTTCTGGTATCCTGATTGCGTTGTATGAGGATTTTTTTACCGTTCAGTGTGCCCTCAACGCTGGACAGATCCGAAGTAATACCCACCTTGCCGGCAGATACAACCTGTGGCAGGCTCAGGCCGAGCAACAGGATCAGTCCACCTGCAGATTGTACTTTTCGTATCATAACAGTTCCTTTGAAAACACAGCATACCTTCAGTCGCAATCCGGTTCATCATCATCTTCCTCTTCTTCGTCTGCTGAGTCGAACGCAGATTCTGCCATATCAGGTATGATAGCCTGCGCTGGCGGTGTTGGCGGCACTGAACCCGGCTGCACCTGCGTTAGTGGTAGAATAAGACAGAATGCGAGTAGACCGGGCATGGTGGATATCCTGAATTGTGGTATAACATTCACGATATTGGCCATACGGGCGCCTCTGAAAACTGCTGCGCTCGCAAATACTTCGTTGAAAAGTGCTCGTGTGCGATCCGTACACTGCGCTTTTTCTGCCTCGTCTTTGCTTCGCTCTCGACGTTTTCAGCAGTACCCATAATTGTGTGCCATTGTTCTGAGTAATGCGATGGAATTCTGGCAAATCGGATTGCTGATGCTGGCTGGTATAGCGGCTGGCTGGTTGAATGTGATTGCCGGTGGTGGTTCGCTGCTGACCGTCCCGATCATGCTGTTTATGGGGATTCCCGGCACGGTTGCGAACGGAACCAACCGGATTGCCATTCTGGCACAGAATGTGGTCGCAGTCGGTACTTTTTTTCAGCGCGGCTTTTCAGATATCCGGTTAAGTTGCAGTCTGGCTGCTGCGGCTGCCGCTGGTGCAGTCGCCGGCGCAAATGTGGGTCTACAGCTGGATGACGTATGGTTTAACCGTATTCTGGCAGCGGTGATGATTGTCGTGCTGATCATCATGGCGACCGGCGGCTTACACAAAGATCAGCAGGCCGGTGGTGAGCATCCGCAGCGGCTGATACCGGGCCATATTCTGATGGTCGGTGCAGGTTTCTGGGGTGGCCTGATACATATCGGCGTCGGGTTCATTCTGATGCCGATTCTGCATCGGGTCATGGGCCTGAATCTGGTGCTGACGAATATGCATAAAGTATTCGTGGTGCTGGTCTATATCCCGATCACCCTGTGGATATTTGCAGCCCATCTGGAATTGTTATGGTGGACCGGACTGGGACTGGGGATAGGGAACGCACTGGGTGGCTGGCTGGGGGCAAGAACTGTGATTGCGCAGGGTGAAGTCTGGGTTCGGCGGATTATGTTCGCAGCACTCAGTGTATTTATCATTAAATTATTGTTTTTTTCCTGATTCTTCTGACGTCAGGACAGGGTGGTATGGTGCAGACAGAAGTGAAGATCGGGATAGTCGGTGGTTCCGGCTACACGGGTATTGAGTTATTGCGTTTATTGTTGCGTCATCCGGCAGTCAGGTTGCAGGCCGTGACATCGCGTCATGAGGCCGGACAAGCCGTATCAGCACGGTATGGCAACCTGTCGGGACAGGTTGATCTGACCTTCGTCGAGCCGGAACTATCGGTATTAACAGCGTGTGACCTGGTATTTTTTGCGACACCGAATGGTGTGGCGATGCAAATGGTGCCGGGCTTACTGGCCGCCGGAGTTCGCGTGATCGACCTGGCAGCTGACTTCCGACTGCGTGATCCGGCAGTGTGGGAACAATGGTATGGTATGACACATGCCTGCCCGGAACTGCTGGCAGAAGCTGTGTATGGTCTGCCGGAGCTGTCCCGGTCGGCGATTCAGCAGGCGCGACTGGTAGCAAATCCGGGATGTTATCCCACGGCCATGAGCCTGGCGCTGTTGCCTCTGGTGTCAGCACAGGTGGTCGATTTACAACGCGTGATAGCCGATTGTAAGTCAGGTGTCAGCGGGGCCGGACGCAGTGCCAATGCCAGTCTGCTGATGGGTGAGGTCGGTGAAAGTTTTAAGGCGTATAGTGTTGTCGGCCACCGCCATCTGCCGGAGATCAGCCAGACCTTAGCAGCAGTAAGTGAAGCGGCAGTACAATTAACGTTTGTACCGCACCTGGTACCGATGATTCGTGGCATTCATGCGACTGTATATGCGCCATTAGTAACAGAAGTGGATGACCTGCAGACCTGTTTTACAGATTATTATGCGGCTGAACCATTCGTTCAGGTCCTGCCACCGGGCAGCCACCCGGAAACCCGCTGGGTGCGCGGTGCTAATCACTGTCAGATTGCGGTGCATCAGCCGCACCCGGCAGGCCCGGTCATCATTCTGTCAGTGATTGACAATCTGGTAAAAGGTGCAGCGGGACAGGCTGTGCAGAATATGAACCTGATGCTGGGCCTGCCGGAAGAGACGGGCCTGCAACAGATTGCCTTATTACCCTGAGGAATGCAGGCAATGAAACAAGTTGCTGTGCCAACCCCGCGAATTATTCAGCCGGGGCGGGATCATCAGACGATAAAATGGTTAATTTTACTGATCCTGTGTGCGGTCGCTGCCTGGATCTGGTGGACACAGCGGCATCTGTTGTGGCCGGACGCCACGCCATCACCGGCTGGCGTGGCACTGACACAATGGCAGACTGCACAGGATCAGTTACAGGCACTGCAGACTACGCGGGATGATTTACGGTTGCAGTTAATCACAGCGCAGCGTACGCATCAGGTTGATCAGCTGGCACTGGCCGCAGCGCAGCAGGAATTACTGGCGTTGCAGGATGAGCGGGCGGTATTACGGCGTGAACTGGAATTTCTGAAGACGCTGGTCTCGGGTGATGTTACGGTATTACAGTTGCTGGATCTGAAGATCTGGCCTGCAGCAGCAGACAAGCCAGCGTACGGATACAGCCTCACAGTGTCTAAGCGGGCGAAAAGCCGCACTAAGGTGCGAGGTAGCCTGAAGATCAGTATATCCGGTCAGCAGAATGGTAAACCTGTAGCCCTGACAATGGCCGATCTGGGTATTAATCCGAAGCAACTGTCAATGAATTTTACCCAGTTTCAGGCATTCAGCGGTGAATTTACGTTACCGGATGAATTTGTTCCGGAACTGATTACCATTGCAGTCCGACCCAAAAATAAACAATTCAGGCAGTATCAGAAAGATATCATGTGGCGGCTGGTGCTTGAACAACCCTAAAGGAGCAGATATGAGATTCCCGCGCCGGTATAAAACACCGCAGGTTGTCACTGTCATCGGACAGGGCACTGAGATTCAGGGTGATATTATGTTTCGCGGCGGGCTGCACCTGGATGGCAGAATACGGGGTAATGTGCAGGGAGAGCCGGATGCAGGCTCATCTGTCACTGTCAGCGAGCAGGGCCGCATTGAAGGTGATATCCGGGTGGACAGTCTGATTCTGAATGGCACCGTAGTGGGCGATGTGCATGGCACTGAGCAGGTTGAATTAGCAGCTGCAGCGCGGGTAACCGGTACAGTTTATTATCGTATACTGACCATGGCATCAGGTGCAGAAGTGAATGGTCAGCTGGTGCATACGGATGAATCTGATACGCTGACAGAACAGAAAACACATACCGAACCTGAATAAAAAACCCCGCGGCCTGCTGCAGGGCTCTTTTATTGTTGTCCTGAAAGTGGTGTACCGCAACAGGTAACCCAGACATATGCTAACTGTTTATTCGTGCTACTAAGGTGAATTTATGATGCAGACAACAACACAGGATGATTTACTGGTCTTTACACCGGCAGCTGCAGGTAAAGTGTCGGAGCTGATCGAAGAAGAAGGGAACCCTGAACTGAAACTGCGTATTTATATTCAGGGTGGTGGCTGCTCCGGTTTTCAGTATGGCTTTACCTTCGATGAAACCTTGCAGGAAGGTGATGAAAGTGTGGTGACAGATGGTGTGACCCTGCTGATTGATCCGATGAGTGCACAATATCTGACCGGTGCTGAAGTCGATTATTCCGAAGGCTTGCAGGGTGCACAGTTTGTGATTCGTAACCCGAATGCAACCACGACCTGTGGCTGTGGTTCATCATTTTCGGTATAGAGCACCTCCGGAGACAGGCAGTCAGGACGGATCTTTATTGTGGGTGATTCCGGACACATGGCAACAATCAACTTTCGTTATCAATACAGCCATCGTACGTTATGGCTGATTGTATTGCTCGGGGTGTTGTTACTTACCCTGCTGACCTGGCAGTGGGAGCTGGTCTATGATATTTATTTCCGGGAACAGCTGACCCGACTGGGCTGGTTGATCAATGGTGCCATCATCGCACTATTTCTGACCGGTATGGCCCATATCGTGCTGATTGTATGGCACTATCGTCAGGAAGAAGCCAGTGTTGCGCAATTTCTGCGTAATCTGCAACAGCGTCCGGAACGTCCCCTGCGAGGCATAGATCATGCGCGACTGATTGCGCAGCGGTATGATCGGTTACAGGCGTTATATGATGCACAGCAGCCGATTGACCAGAGTGCGCTGGCGGCAACCCTGATGGCTTCTGAGAGCATCCGGCAGGGTGTGCCGAAATTTGTGAATAACACACTGATCCTGACGGGTGTGTTCGGCACCATCGTATCCCTGTCTATGGCACTGGTCGGTGCCTCAGAGACACTGGAAAATGCGGTGAGTGCGACTGGCATGGGGATGGTGATTCATGGCATGTCAACGGCACTGTCAACGACCATTACAGCGATCGTCTGCTATTTTTATTTTGCCTATTTCTTTGCCCGGGTCAGTGATGCGCAGACCAACCTGGTAGGCGCAATAGAACAGATTACCACGCTGCACCTGTTGCCACGCTTCCAGGTGGATACGGAACATGTGTTATACGAGTTTGCAGGTCTGATTCGGTCTCTGCAGGGACTGGCTGAACAGATGCAGCAGACGCAGGCCGTGCTGACTGAATCAGAACACAAGGTACTGGCTGCGGTGCAGGCTGCCGGAACAACCCGGATACAGGCCAGTCTGGAGGTCATTATGCGGCAGCTGCGCACCGGCTTCCGCCTGCGTGATGACGAATGAATACGGCGTTTACTGACTTACGCGCAGATCATCAGATCAGTCAGAGCAGTGCCGGTTTCTGGCCATCATTCACAGATATCATGACCACTATTGTGATGATCTTTCTGATCGCACTGGTGGTACTACTGGCGCGTAATCTGGAATTAGTACAACAATTACACGCGACCATGGAGGCCGAACAGCTGGCTTCTGCACGAGCATCTGCTGCAGGTGAAAAAAACGATCTGCTGGCCGCCGCACTGCATGCTGCAGAGTCAAATCTGGCCGATTTACGAGCGCGGCTGAGCCGGTTACAGGCTCGTGATCAGGCACAAACGGCACAGATCGCCACACAGCACAACCAGTTGCTCAGTCTGCAGCAGGCGCGTGACCAGTTCGCACAAGAGGCAGCAGCACTGCTGGTGTTGCGGGAACAACTGCAGTCTGAGGTAGCACAGCATAAAGCGCAATATCGTAAGGCGCAGCTGGCGTTGCAACAACGCGAAGTAGCCTTACAGGCAGCTCAGGCAGATATCCGGACATTGGGTGATCAGCTGCAGATCACACAGGAACGCAGCCAGATGCTGAGTGCCCAACTGACTGACAGGACACACCAGCTGGCAGCACATCAGACAGAGGCACAGACCGCAGCACGTCGTTATGCGGCACTGGCTGAGGACTATACGCACCTGAAGACAAAATATGACAAACTGATCCGGCCAGCACGCTCAACACGTGGACGCTACCGGGTGGAGGTGCGCTACCGGAAACGTGCCGGAGAGTATCAGATTGCATGGCGCGAAGGGGCTTCAGGCCAGTTTCAGACCGTGACCCGGGAGACCCTGGATACAATCCTGACCCGTCTGGATCAGCAGTATCCTCAGGGTTTATATATCCGGGTTGTATTGCCGGATGACAGTGAGTTATCTCACGCTGAAGCATGGAAATTTACGTTATATTTACACCAGCGTTATGATTATTACTTTAAAAAATCTGACAGATAAATTGCTCCATCTACCAAACGAATGTCACAAAATCGGGTACGATCCCACAAGGCAAACAACTTTGGCAGACGTCAGGATAGGATCTTTAAAGCACTGAAAAAGCTGCTGGTTCCTTTTCAGATCGCTCACTATTACCAAAATCAGGTCTACCGGGCAGAGCACTCAGGCATACCAGGTTCGGGTGGCTCTGAGTAACCCCCCACTATCTTATTTTCAGCTCATATTGGTCTGAACATCGGGGAGTACCTTAAACAGGCAGATAACAGTTGATGATGATTCTGGTCGCAGGTCCGGGCTGGGTCGGTGATATGGTGATGGCGCAGAGCCTGTTTCAGGCCCTCAGGCGACGTCAGCCACAGGTTCAGATTGATGTGCTGGCACCAGCCTGGAGCCTGCCATTGCTGACGCATATGCCACAGGTGCGCAACGGCATCTGCCTGCCCTTTGTGCATGGTCAGTCGGGCCTGCGACAGCGCTGGGCTCTGGGCAGATCGTTACGGGATGAGTATGATCAGGCTATTGTGCTGCCGAATAGCTGGAAATCAGCACTAGTGCCCTGGGCAGCGCGTATTCCGCAGCGCACCGGCTGGCTTGGTGAGGCACGCTGGGGCCTGCTGAACGATGTGCGGCGCCTGGATACGCAGCGTCTGCCGCAGATGGTACAACGTTTTGTTGCACTCGCTCAGCCAGCTGATGCGACTAAGCTCCCGGTGATCAGCCCACCCCAGTTGCAGGTGACAGACATGGCGGTGCAGCAGGCACTGCAGCAACACCGGCTGATCACCTGTGTACCGGTTCTGGCCTTGTGTCCGGGGGCCGCATACGGGCCAGCCAGACGCTGGCCTGCTGCATCTTATGCGGCACTGGCACAACACTGGCAACAGCAGGGAGGTGCCGTCTGGTTATTCGGTTCGGAACAGGATCGGGCCGTTTGTGCACAGATCCGGCAACACAGCGGCTCAGCCTGTACAGATCTGAGTGGTCGCCTGGATCTGACAGAAACAGTGGCCCTGCTCTCTGTCGCGACGGTGGTAGTCAGCAATGATTCAGGTCTGATGCATGTGGCTGCAGCCCTGAACCGGCCTGTGGTGGCACTGTATGGTTCAACCTCGCCAGCGTTTGCGCCACCCTTAAGCCAGCACCATAAAGTGATTTATCTCAACCTGGCCTGCAGCCCCTGCCGACAACGTGAGTGTCCGCTGGGGCATCTGGCCTGTTTGCAGCAGATCACCGTGACACAAGTCCGGGATGCCGTACAGGAACTGGTATCAGCTGACAGGGACTGTCGGTCAGGATACAGTGAAATACACGGAGGTTAATGGTATGCGCAGTCTGGTACTGGTCGCGCACGGCAGTCGTCGCGCGGCGGCGAATGCGGAAGTGAAGGAACTGACACAGCAGGTAGCGCAACGGGCTGGTGCGCGTTACGGCTCAGTCAGCAATGGCTTTCTGGAGATGGCGCAGCCTGATATCCCGACTGCCATTCAGCAGGCGATTGATGCGGGTGCCACTGAATTGATCGTGGTACCTTATTTTCTGTCAGCCGGTCAGCATGTGACAGAGGATATTCCGCAGATCGTCAAGCGTAAGCAGGATGAATATCCCGCCGTTCCGATGATGATAGCACCTTATCTGGGCGTGGCGACAACGATACCCGATCTGTTGCTGGCATTAGCAGAGACCCCGTTACCAGATAACACGCGTCTGGGTGCAACGCGTCCATCGGATAAGATCTCACCGATCCCAAGAAAATATGTACCCTCCTGATACAGGCGCACCCAGCCTGTGAGCGGGGCCCGGGCGACCCGTACTGCCTGGCCACGCTGCACGTCATATCCCTGATCCGGTGTGAGTGAGACCAGCGGCCAGTCCGGTACGGCACTATCCGCCGGGAGCAAGCGGTCATCTAATTGTCCCTGTGCGGCACAGGCCTGCAGTTGCGGCATGTCATACATCGGCTGGTCACGATATGGCCCGACGCTGGTGCGTCTCAGACCACTCAGGTGGGCACCACAACCGAGTGCTTCGCCAATCGCTTCCGCCAGGGTGCGGACATAAGTGCCCTTGGAACAGTGCACCTGTAATGTACAGGTCTGTTCGGTAAAATCAGTCAGATGTAATGCATGGATCGTCACCGTGCGTGGCTGGCGCTCAACAGTGATACCAGCCCGGGCCAGGGTATACAATCGTTTGCCCTGGTGGTGCACGGCTGAATACATGGGGGGCAGTTGCTGAATCCGGCCACAGAATTGCGGCAGAACAGCCTGAATGTCGGCGAGTCGGATGTGGGTTGCCGGACGTGCCTGCAGCACTTCGCCTGCGGCATCGCCCGTAGTGGTCGTGATACCTAACCGTATCTGAGCGGTGTACTGTTTGTCTGCGTCCAGCAGAAAGGCGGACAGGCGGGTGGCGATGCCGAAACAGATCGGCAGCATACCGGTCGCAAGCGGATCCAGGCTGCCGGTGTGTCCGGCCTTGTGTGCCTGGTACAGGCGTCTGACCTGTTGTAAGGCGTGGTTGGAGGTATGATGTAGCGGTTTGTCCAGCAGCAGGATGCCGTGTAACTGACGCCCGCTGTTATGTCGTCGTCCCATCCGGTGTATGCGGGTTGGCACGGTCAATCAGGTGCGTCAGGTGCTGACCTGTGTCGATGGAGGTGTCGTAGATAAAATTCAGGATCGGTACAGTACGTAATGTCAGTTGTCGGGCCAGTTCGTGACGCAGGTAGCCGGCAGCCTTGTTCAGTATCGGGGTCAGTGTATCTGCTTCCGCCGGTTGCAGTGATGTGTAGTACACCTGCGCATGAGACAGATCGCGTGCGACCCGCACGGCCTGTATCGTCACCTGCTGCAGGCGAACATCGTGTGCAGCATGCTGCAACAAGTTCGCCAGGGTGCGCTGCAGTTCAGTACTGACCCGTTCTGTCCGGTCAAATCCGTATGATCTTCTCACGTTAGTTTACAGTTGACGTGCCACCTCATGTCGTTCAAACACTTCTATCTGGTCACCGGTCTTCACGTCGTTATAATTTTTCACGCCGATACCACATTCGGTACCTGCTTTCACTTCCTTCACGTCATCTCTGAAACGGCGTAACGATTCAAGCTCACCTTCATAGATCACCACATTGTCGCGCAGTACCCGGATCGGATTCGACTTCCTGATGGTCCCTTCCAGTGCCATACAGCCGGCAATGGCGCCCAGTCTGGATGAACGAAATACATCACGAACTTCAGCTAAGCCAATGATTTTTTCATGAATTTCTGGTGAGAGCAGTCCGGATACAGCCTTTTTCACATCGTCTATTACTTCATAGATGATGCTGTAGTAACGCAGGTCGATACCCTGTGCCTCAATAATGCGTCGCGCCGGGCCGTCGGCACGGACATTAAAGCCGATGATGGCTGCACCGGAGGTAACTGCCAGATTTGCATCTGATTCGTTGATGCCCCCGACCCCGGTCGCAATCAGCCGGACCCTGACTTCATCCGTCTGAATCTTCAGTAACGATTCTTTCAGGGCCTCTGCAGAACCCTGTACATCAGCCTTCACCATCAGGTTGACATAGGTCACTTCACCACTGCCTGACCGGGCAAACATCTGATCCAGTTGTATCGCCTTCTGGCTGGCCAGGCGACCTTCGCGTGTCCGCTCACGACGTAGTTCAGCGACTTCTCGTGCTTTTTTCTCATCGCTGACCACCACAAAATCATCCCCGGCTGCCGGGGTGCCGGATAATCCCAGAATCTGCGCCGGAATCGCCGGTCCGGCCTGTTTTATGGTACGACCACTTTCATCCTGCATGGCACGAACCCGGCCATATTCCGTGCCGGAGATGATCGCATCGCCCTGTTGCAGAGTACCGGACTGCACCAGCACGGTCGCGACCGGCCCGCGTCCCTTGTCCAGACTGGATTCGACCACAATACCACGCGCATGACCGTCAGCTACCACCATCAGATCCAGCAGTTCAGCCTGTAACAGCACGGCCTCCAGTAAGTCGTGGATACCGTTTCCGGTATGGGCGGATACCTGCACAAACTGCACATCACCACCCCAGTCTTCCGGTACGACCTCTTCTGCGACCAATTCCTGCATCACCCGGTCCGGCTGTGCCTCCGGTTTGTCCATTTTGTTGATCGCGACCACCAGCGGGACCTGGGCTGCACGGGCATGTTGTATCGCTTCGCGGGTCTGCGGCATCACACCATCATCTGCGGCCACGACCAGAATCACGATATCGGTCACTTTTGCACCACGTGCGCGCATCGCTGAAAACGCGGCATGTCCGGGTGTATCCAGAAAGGTGATCATGCCATGCCCGGTTTCGACATGATAGGCACCGATATGCTGGGTAATACCACCAGCCTCGCCTGCAGCGACCCGGGTCGTACGGATATGATCCAGCAGTGAGGTCTTGCCATGATCCACATGGCCCATAATCGTGACCACTGGTGCCCGCGCGACCTGCTCGCCCTGTTGTTGCTGCGCTTCCAGAGCAGTGAACAGTTGTTCTTCTGCATCTGCTGTCTGTTCATGCTGTGCTGTGTGGCCCATTTCTTCGACCACCAGAATCGCGGTATCCTGATCCAGTGCCTGATTGATCGTCGCCATCAGCCCCATGCCCATCAGGGTCCTGATCACGACTGAAGCCTTCACTGCCAGACGTTGTGCCAGTTCCGCAACTGTGATGCTGTCCGGGATGGCAATGATCAGTTTTTTCGGCTCAACCGGTTTCTGAAACGCATGTTGAGCCTCTGCAGCCGGGGTCTGGCTCCCCCTGCGTTTTGTGTCTTTTTTACGCCGTCTACGACGCCCGCGATCTTCATTGCCAGGAGGGTGTTCCTGCCGCCGGGTGGAACGTCCATCCTGACGTTTCGGTTCTTCTGCAATCGTGCGCTGGCGTTTCGGTGCTTGTTTCGGTTTTTCTGCCGCTGGTTTGTTATCGGTGGTCGGCGGCAGACTGGCAACCTGTTCTGCCGCCCGTTGTTGCTGTTCTGTCGCAGCCTGCTGTTCTTCTGCCTGTTGTGCAGCCAGTCGTTCGACTTCCGCCTGACGGGCTGCTGCCGCTTCTGTCTGGCGCTGTACGATCAGATCACGACGATTTTTTTCCTGTTGTGCCTGCGTTTCGCGCTGTGCAGCCTGGTCTGCCAGTGCCTGCTGTGCTTCATGCATCTGACGTATGGCACGCTCCCGCTCAGTTTCTTTAGGTGTCTTGCCACTGACCCGACGTCTCACTTCAATACTGACCGTCTTGCTACTGCGGGTAGGCAAGCCACGTGCGTCGGTACGCCCGGTGTTGGTACGGGTCTGTTTCAGTTCACTGGTAGTCCGTCTTTTCAGGGTGATCTTTCTGCCACCTGCAGCCTGAGCGCGGCCAGCCAGATGCGCCAGCAGCTGGCGTTTTTCATCCTCGCTGATCGGGTCATCTTCAGATTGCTTGATGACGCCGGATGCCTGCAGTTTCTGCAGTAACTGGGCACTGGCAATACCCTTCGCGGCTGCCAGCTGCCGGACTGTCGTGTCACTCATGCCGCTGCTCCCGTCTGTGCTGCAAACCAGGGTTCTCGCGCTGCCATAATCAGGGCTCCGGCCTGTTCAGCATCCAGACTGTCAATCTCCAGCAGATCGTCCACCGCACACTCAGCCAGTGTCTCCATCGTGCTGATACCGTGTGCCGCCAGTTGTTCGGCCAGCACCGGGTTCATACCCGTCATCATCAGCAGGCCATCTGTCGGCGGCTGTGTGATATCTGTGGCATCATCGGTTGCAATGGCCCGGGTCAGCAGGATGTCTTCCGCCCGCTGACGCAGCTCTGTGACAAGCTCGGTATCAAACTCTTCAATCTCCAGAATGTCGTCCTGTTCCACATAAGCCACGTCCTCTACGCTGCTGAAACCTTCACGCACCAGGACCTCTGCAATCTCTGCATCCACATCCAGCTGTGTCATAAACAATTGCAGCAATTGTTGTGCTTCTTCATCCTGTCTTGCGCCAGCTTCCTGCTGGCTCATCACATTCAGGGTCCAGCCGGTCAGCCGACTGGCCAGCCGGACATTCTGCCCGCCCCGCCCGATCGCCTGCGACAGGTTCGTATCTTCAACCGCCACATCCATACTGTGTTTATCTTCATCAATGACAATAGAGACCACTTCAGCGGGTGCCATAGCATTGATCACCAATTGTGCCGGATTATCATCCCACACGATCACGTCAACCCGTTCGCCACACAGTTCACTGGTCACTGCCTGTACCCGCAGGCCACGCATCCCGACACAGGTTCCGACCGGTTCTATGCGCGGATCACGACTGCGCACCAGCAACTTCGAACGTAACCCCGGATCGCGCGCAGCACCCAGAATCTCTATCAGGCCTTCGTTCAGTTCCGGCACTTCCAGCCGGAACAGTTCAGCCAGCAGATCCTGATGAGTACGCGACGCAACCAGCTGCGGACCACGCCCTTCATGATTCAGATCGTACAGATAAGCGCGCACCCGGTCACCAATCCGGGCTGATTCGTGCGGTATCGCTTCACTCTTCGGAATAATTGCTTCCGCATGTCCACCCATATCCAGTACCAGACAGCCACGTTCGTGCCGCTTGACAGCACCTGAGATCATCTGACCGACATGATCTGCAAATGCAGCGATCACCCTGGCTCTTTCGGCCTCGCGCACCTTCTGCCCGATCACCTGTTTCGCAGTCTGCGCGGCAATCCGGCCAAATTCAACTGAAGGGATCTGTTCTTCCAGAAAATCACCAACGGCAATATCCGACTCGGATTCACGTGCGACAGACCAGGTGACTTCGGTCAGCGGATGTGCCAGTACCGCAGATTCTGAATCGTCCACCACCTGCCAGCGACGGTAAGTGTCATAGTCCCCGGTATTGCGGTCAATCTGTACCCGTACTGCGATATCTGTACCCTGCTTCTTGCGCGTTGCCGAGGCCAGCGCAGCTTCAATGGCCTCAAAGATATGTTCTTTTGGCACATCACGTTCATTGGATACCGCTTCGACGACAAGCAGAATCTCTTTATTCATCGCATAACCTTAAAATCGGGAATAATCCGGGCTGTTTCTATCTGATCAAACTGGCACGTGAATACGGTTTCTGCTGTCTGCAATGTAATCTGTTCATCCAGTACCTGTGTCAGCCGACCCCGCCATTTTTTATGTCCGTCAATGGGTGTGCGGAGCCTGATCTGCACGCCAGAACCACACAGGTCGGCGAATTGTGCCAGGGTAAAGATCGGGCGATCCAGTCCGGGTGAGGACACCTCCAGCATATAACGGGAATCAGACGGGTCCTCAACATCCAGCACCGCACTCAGCTGCCGGCTGACTGCAGCGCAGTCATCCACCTGAATGCCGGATGCGGCATCAATAAAGACGCGCAGTACCGGCCCTCGCGTCACCCACCGAACACCCCAGAAGACGAACCCGAGCGATTCAACGACTTCCTGAATGGTCGCCTGCAGTTGTGGAGAAACAGAAAACATAAGCCATAAAAAAAGGGCCTGACGGCCCATTACTTAAAAACACCAGCAGGATCAGCACTGATGCCGCGCTACGTATCAACCACGCAACACTGTAAACAACAAGCAAAGTACACTTACAGCCTGCCATAGGCAAAGCATTTTAAAGGACACTCCCACGAACTGCAAATCCGGCAGAGTCATCGCAGCAATTCCCGCTGAAAAGTTGGTTGAGCGTCGCGAAGTGGTTTTTGAGGCG
>CAWUJM010000020.1:0-29437 GCA_963922685.1 uncultured Gammaproteobacteria bacterium
CCCTACAACCCTTATTTTTATTGGGGGTTTCTATCGCAGCGGGAATTGCTGCTGATTATGTATTATCAAAGCCGCAGTCGCAGAATGACGTCGTGCTATCCTGAAAGTTACCACGAGGGTGGTTGTGCCACTTAACTGAAAGGCGTTATCCGGTCAGGGTTCTCCGAGGGCGTCTGCGGCTTGGACGGCCGCAGCCGAGCCCCCACGGATGGGTTTATGGCGTACCTCGGAGAACCCTGACCGGAGAACGCTGGTAATCATTTATGTCTTTACGTAAACGACTGAAAGAAGGCGGGTTTTTGTGCCTGGCCGGGCTGAGCGTGTATCTGCTGATGGCACTGCTGACCTACACGTCGGCAGATCCGGGCTGGAATTATGTCGGCCCGCGCGCAGACGTGGCAAATATCGGTGGTCTGATCGGTGCCTGGCTGGCCAGCGTGTTGTTATCGCTGATCGGCAACCTGGCCTTCGTACTGCCCTGGGTCATGTTGTGGTCTGGCTGGCGCATGTTTCGTGAACGCTATCAGGAGATAGCTGGCTGGCAACTGAATCTGGTGCGTGCCTGTGGCCTGATACTGACCCTGGCCGGGGCGACTGCACTCAGCACATTGCATCTGCCATTCGGACAGGCCTGGCCGACCGGGCCAGGTGGTATCCTCGGCCAGAGCCTGAGCAGCTTGGTGGTCGGACTGTTTAACCCGGCGGGTGCCAGCCTGATGCTGATAGCGGCCACCCTGATCGGCTTCACCTTCTTCACCGGGCTGTCCTGGTTATGGGTGATGCAGGGACTGGCCGGGCTGGCCCTGCAGGCGTATCAGCACCTGCAGGCCGGAGTGCGACGACTGCCGGACTGGTGGCGGGCGCACCGCACACAACAGGCGCGCAGCGCAGTGCGCGTGGCAGAACAACAGCGCATTGCGCAGAAGACACCGCCAGTGATCAGTCTGCCGGAACCACCACCGGCACCAGACCTGCAGACAGCAGCCCGCTTGCAGGCTGAACAACAACTCGAACTGCCAGAGCCGACTCTGCCGCACACACTACCGGGTCTGAGCCTGCTGGATACGCCACAGGCACAGGAACAGCAGGTGTCGGAAACGCACCTGCAGGCCCTGTCAGAACAGGTCGAACGACGGTTGGCAGATTTTGCGATCACGGCTGAAGTGGTCGCAGTACGGCCTGGTCCGGTCGTGACCGTGTTCGAGCTGCAACTCTCGGCAGGCACCAAGGCGAGCAAGGTGACCGGCATCGCGCGCGATCTGGCGCGCGCCCTGTCGGTGATGTCCGTGCGGGTGGTTGAGATCATTCCGGGCAAGCCGGTTATCGGGCTGGAAATACCCAATCCGCAGCGCGAAATCGTCTATCTGAGTGAGATCCTGCAGGCGAATGTGTATGCGCAGGCCAGATCGCCATTGACCCTTTCGCTGGGCAAGGATATCGCCGGTCAGCCGGTCGTGGCCGACCTGGCAAAGATGCCACACCTGCTGATTGCAGGTACGACCGGCTCGGGCAAATCGGTCGCGATCAATACGATGATCCTGAGCCTGCTGTACAAGGCGACACCACAGCAGGTGCGGATGATCATGATTGATCCGAAGATGCTGGAGCTGTCAGTGTACGAAGGCATCCCGCATCTGCTGACGCCGGTCGTTACTGATATGGGTGAGGCCGCAAATGCACTGCGCTGGTGTGTTGCTGAAATGGAACGACGTTATCAACTGATGGCCGCACTTGGTGTGCGCAATATCACCGGCTTCAATAAAAAGCTGGCCGGGGCAGAAGCTGCGGGCGAGCCACTGAAAGATCCATTATTCCATGCTGAACAGAACCCGATCACTGGCGAGTTCCCGGAACAGCCGATCCTGACTGAACTGCCGTATATCGTAATCATCATCGACGAACTGGCAGATATGATGATGGTAGTTGGCAAAAAGGTGGAAGAACTGATTGCGCGACTGGCGCAGAAGGCACGCGCAGCTGGCGTACATCTGTTACTGGCAACGCAGCGTCCCTCAGTGGACGTGATCACCGGCCTGATCAAGGCGAATATCCCGACCCGGATCGCATTCCAGGTCTCATCACGCATTGATTCACGCACCATTCTGGACCAGATGGGCGCGGAACACCTGCTCGGACACGGCGACATGTTGTATCTGCCGCCCGGTACCAGCATCCCACAGCGGGCGCACGGTGCCTTTGTTGACGACCACGAAGTGCATCAGGTGGTACATTATTTGCAACAAACCGGCCAGCCGGATTATATCGCAGACATCACTCAGGAGCCGAGTGAAGCAATTCCCGGACTCTCACCAGAAGCTGCCGGTATTGATGTCGAGGACACAGATCCACTATTTGACCAGGCGGTGCAGATTGTGACCGAATCGCGCCGTGCATCCATATCAGGTGTACAGCGCCGACTGAAGGTGGGCTATAACCGGGCCGCACGTCTGGTGGAAGAAATGGAACGGATCGGCATCGTCAGCGGGCCGGATCACAAAGGCAACCGTACCGTACTGGCACCCGGTCCGATGGGAGAATGAGATGAGCCGGAACACAATCAGGACCTTGCAGCACAAAAAGAAGACCCAACACCCGATCGTGGTACTGACCTGCTACGATGCGAGCTTTGCTGCGCTGGCTGAACAGGCCGGGGTGGACGTCCTGCTGGTCGGCGACTCACTCGGTATGGTGGTGCAGGGGCACGAGACTACTGTGCCGGTGACGCTGGACGATATGGTCTACCACACCGCCAACGTAACACGGAACAGCCGACAGGCACTGGTGATTGCAGACATGCCGTTTATGAGCTACGCGACACCGGAACAGGCGGTACAGAATGCGGCCCGCCTGATGCAGGCGGGTGGGGCACAGATGGTCAAGCTGGAAGGTGGTGCCATGCTGTTACCGACAGTACAACACCTGACCGGGCGTGGCATACCGGTCTGTGCCCACCTCGGATTACTGCCGCAGTCCATCCACCAGCTGGGCGGTTACCAGGTGCAGGCGCGTGCCGCAGCTGCAGCAGAACAGTTGCTGCACGAAGCGCAGCAACTGCAGGCAGCAGGTGCGCAACTGCTGGTACTGGAGTGCGTACCGCAGGCACTGGCAGCACAAGTCAGTCAGTCACTGGATATCCCGGTAATCGGCATTGGTGCCGGACCGGACACGGATGGTCAGGTGCTGGTGCTGTACGATGTGATTGGTATCAGTGCGAATACCATCCCGCGTTTTGCACATAATTTTCTGGCCGGAACCAATAGTGTGTCAGAAGCCATTGCAGCCTATGTCAGTGCCGTGCGGGAGCACCGTTTCCCAACAGTACAGCACAGTTTCTGAGTTTGTATAAAGAGGTTATATTATGGGTTTGATTTATATAAAACTGACTCAAACGTACTTGAAGGGTTGAGATAGCACATGAGAAAGTCACCAAAGAACAAAACCATCACTCTAATCAAAGATGAGGAAAGGAGTTTATCTAATCAGATTTTGTCGGAAAATGATAAGTTTGTTGAAGACTCGGTTATTCATGGAGATAGCTTGCAAGCGATAAGAGAATTGCCTGATAGCTTTGTGGATTTACTTATCGCTGACCCACCCTATAATCTAAGCAAGGTTTATTCTGGCAGTTTCTTTAGAAAAATGAGCGTTGCGGAATATCAGGGTTGGTTAGAAAAATGGATCAGCCTGATTCCCAGAGTGCTCAAACCTGATGCTTCAATATATATTTGTTGTGATTGGTCATGTTCTCCCATGATTTACAATGTGGCTTCTGATTATTTTCGAGTTATAAACAGAATAACTTGGGAAAGAGAAAAAGGTAGGGGTGCATTAAGAAATTGGAAAAATTGTTCTGAGGATATCTGGTACTTTTCTAATGGAGACAACCCTAAGTTTAATCTTAGTTCTGTTAAGTTGAAGCGGAAAGTAATTGCGCCTTATAAAAAAAATGGCATCCCTAAAGATTGGCAAGACACAATTGATGGTAAGTTTCGTTTCACTTCACCTTCTAACCTGTGGACTGACCTGACGGTGCCTTTCTGGTCTATGCCAGAAAATACAGAACATCCTACACAAAAACCAGAGAAATTGATTGCAAAACTGATTCTGGCTAGTAGCGATGAAGGGGATATGGTTTTTGATCCTTTTCTGGGGTCTGGCACTACGGCAGTGGTGGCTAAAAAATTAGGTCGTAAGTTTTTAGGTATAGAAGCAGAGCGCGAATACTGTTTGATCTCTCAAAAACGAATTATTATGGCTTCTGAAAACAAACGGATTCAAGGTTACGAAGGTGGAGTATTCTTAGAGCGTAATACTATGCAGCACCAGTCTTCAAAACCTGATAGAAAAGAGTATAACGACTTAAAAGGAATGCTATTTTGATAAAAATGAGTGAGATTTTTTCTTCTGGTTACTACAAAACTGTTGAAGAGAAAATTCGTGACTTAATCAATGAGCAGGATAATTGGTTATCTGAACAGGTAGTTAAAAGTACCAGGGCTGCTGGAGATAGCATTGAAGATATTATCTCTGGTAACTTTGAAGTATTGCTTGGTAAAAAATATTGCAAGTCATATTCAAGTGATTTCGCTAGAAGGGCTATGGCAGATTTAGCTTTTGAAGATTATAAGGACTTTTATCATGTCATTGATGTGAAGACGCACCGTCTGGAAACAAAGTTTAACATGCCAAATATTACTTCTGTTGAAAGGCTGAGTAGATTTTATGAAAGCGACAAGAATTATTTTGTTTTGTTGTTGGTGTCTTATGATGTCAGCGATCTGAAAGTTTTTGTTCGTGATGTTAAATTTGTTCCTATTGAATATTTAGATTGGGAATGCTTGACGATTGGAGCTTTAGGGTGGGGGCAAATTCAGATTGCTAACTCTAATAAAGTTATGCTCAAAGATAAACCTGATCGAGCGAAATGGATGATTGAGCTGTGCGATACGCTACTATCGTTTTATCCGAAAGAGATTGCTAAGATAGACATCAGAATTGAGCATTTTCAGAAAATCAGGGCTTTCTGGTCTGCTAAGATTTAGGTAGGATCAGGTATAAAATTTCCGGTAATGGTTATATTTGAACTGCTATACTCATCAGAAATGAAGATGTCGCTCAATTTTCATAATCTATCCCAGTAATTTCTTGGTTTTTAAAGATATCGTGCGTCACCTTGAATTCCGGTGAGTATATCGTCAAGTGATACGAACGACTCGCCTTACATAGCTTGGATTCTGCCACGTTATTAACTGAAGTTACGTACAAACCTGTTAGACAGACTATTTTACTGATCTTTCCGGATGGGCCCACATGTCATTTCGCGCGGAGGAGCGCAGCGGAGTTGCAGAATCCATCGTCAGAGGAGCCGGATTTGCGTAGATTTGAAGGGTAAATCAAGAAGATTTCTGCGACGGCCGCAATGCTGCCGCGCAGAATGACGTTGTTGTGTGTATTGCGCAACTCCAGCTATTAATCCTTTTTCTCCGGTTTTTCAGCTAAGATTCTGATTTTGCTCTTTTCCCTGATACTACGAATATATTCACCCACCTTCTGTGCCTTCAGATACTGGATCAGTTTGTCACGCACCTGATCTAATTGCTGAGTCGGCAGTTTACGTGTATCTTCCAGTAAGATCACATGCCAGCCATACTGTGTTTTTACCGGCTCCCAGGAATAAGTGTTTTTATTCATTGCCGCCAGTGCGTCACTGAACGGTTTCACCATCTGCTGCAGATTAAACCAGCCTAAATCACCACCGACGGTCTTGCTTGGCCCCGTAGATTTTTCTTTTGCCAGTGTTGCGAAGTCTTTGCCGGTCTTCAGTGTGTTAATAACCGCCTGCGCATCTTCTTCTGTTTTGAGTAGAATGTGGCGCGCCTTGTATTCAATTTTAGGTGCCTTGACATATTGTTCCTGATAGGCTGTTTTAATCGCCTGTTCACTGATTTCAGTATCCTGCATCTTTTTGCGGACCAGTGCCTCTGCGATTAAACGGGCATTGGCAACCTTCAGTGCAGCCGCAATCTCACGGTGTTTTTTAAGCTTTTTACCTTCTGCCGACCGGGCGAGCATAAAGATATTCACCAGTTCTTCCAGCATCGCTGCCTGTTGTTCAGGTGAATCTGCCTTCTGTTTTCCGGTGGCCTGGGCACTGAAGATAGCCAGATGAAGGTTATTGATTTTAGTGCCATTGACCTGAACCAGATCAACTACCCCGGGTTTTTCAGCTGCCTGTAGCGTAAGTGGTAAGGCAAGTGTTAAACCGGCGAAAAATGTTTTAATCGTCATGGAAAGTTGTCCTGTATCGTAAGGTATTATGCAAAATCTGTCGTGACTAACCGCTTATTCGACGCTGAGGCCACCATTGTGCTCATCAATTAATTCAAGTGCGCGACCACCACCTCGTGCGACGCAGGTGAGCGGGTCTTCCGCAATAATCACGGGTAAACCGGTTTCTTCTTCAACCAGGCGATCCAGATCACGCAATAATGCACCGCCGCCAGTCAATACGATGCCACGTTCTGCCACATCAGCACCCAGTTCGGGCGGCGTTTGTTCCAGTGCTTTTTTCATCGCATGTACAATTCCGCTCAGCGGCTCCTGCAAGGCTTCCAGCACTTCGTTCGAGGTCAGGGTAAAGCTGCGTGGTATCCCTTCCGCAAGATTACGCCCCTTGAATTCCAGTTCTAATACCTCATTACCGGGATAGGCCGAACCGATCTTCTTTTTGATTTTTTCTGCAGTCGCTTCACCCACAAGGGTGCCATAATTGCGCCGGATATAGTTGATAATCGCTTCATCAAACTTGTCGCCGCCAATCCGGACTGAGTTGGAATATACGATACCATTCAGTGAGATGATCGCTACCTCAGAGGTGCCACCACCGATATCCAGCACCATCGAACCCAATGGTTCATCAACCGGCAGACCGGCGCCAATGGCCGCTGCCATCGGCTCTTCAATCAGATACACTTCGCGCGCACCCGCACCCGCAGCAGATTCCTTAATGGCACGCCGTTCTACCTGAGTGGAGCCACAGGGCACACAGATCAGGACCCGCGGACTGGGCCGGATCATGCGGGATTCATGCACCTTGTGAATGAAATATTGCAACATCTTTTCAGTCACGGTAAAGTCCGCGATCACCCCGTCTTTCATCGGGCGGATGGCCGTGATGTTATCCGGTGTCCGGCCTAACATCTGTTTCGCTGCATTGCCGACAGCTGCCACCGATTTATTGCTGCTGCGTCCCCGGTCATGCCGGATCGCGACGACTGAAGGCTCATCCAGTACAATGCCCTGACCCTTGGCGTAAATCAGCGTATTGGCAGTGCCCAGATCAATGGACAGGTCGTTGGAGAAGATGCCCCGGAGGCGGCGTAGGAACATGTGTTTTTCCAGAAACGATATACAGGACAAAGAATAATGTTATTAGCATCTGCTGAGGTAACCCGGATCGCTCAGCTGGCCAGATTACATCTGCAGCCGGAAGAGATCGCCGGTCTGCAACACGATTTATCACAGATACTGGATCTGGTCGGACAGATGCAGGCTGTGGATACACAGGGTGTGCAGCCTATGGCACATCCTCTGGCCATGGTGCAACGTCTGCGTACGGATCAGGTCACGGAACAGGATCAGCGCACAGCTTATCAGGCTATGGCACCGCAGGTGGATGCAGGCCTATATCTGGTGCCGAGTGTGATTGAGTAGTGCCTGCCGATACCGGTCAATATCCTCAGGCGTGTGTTTTTCTGTGGCACACACCAGTAAGGCATGGCCCAGCTCCGGATAATCAGTGCTCAGATCAAACCCACCCAGAATATCCTGTTCTGCCAGGGCCGCCAGAATCGGACCCGGCGCAGCTGGTAAACGCAGAACACATTCATGAAACACCGGCGTCGGGAACAGGGCCTCGACGCGATCCAGCCCGGTCAGGGCTTCAACCAGTTGTTGCATGTGTGCATGACAGGCTGCCGCTACCCGGGCCAGCCCGGTACCACCGAGCAAGGCCATATGGATGGTAGCTGCTGTGACCAGCAAGCCTTGATTGGTACAGATATTCGAGGTTGCCTTAGAACGCCGGATATGTTGTTCACGGGCCTGCAGGGTCAGGCTGTAACCAGTATTGCCCGCCAGATCCACCGTTCTGCCGACAATGCGTCCCGGCATCTGACGTATCAGGGACTGCCGGGTACTCATAAAGCCGAAATAAGGCCCACCGGAGGATAAGGGTACCCCGAGTGGCTGACCTTCCCCGACTGCGATATCCACACCATGGGTTCCCCAGTTGCCGGGCGGCTTCAGAACGGCCATCGCGAGCGGATTGACCACGCCGATAGCCAGCCGCTGACTGGCATGTGCCAGGTCAGTCAGCTGATCAACCTCTTCCAGCACGCCAAAAAAATTCGGCTGCGGGATGACCAGTGCCGCGAAATCCTGTTCTGCAAACGCGGCCAGAGCCGCCTGATCGGTGCGCCCGGTTGCCGGATCAAACGGCACTTCAACCAGCTCAATCTGCTGGTTACTGACAATCGTATGCACCACCTGGCGGTAGGCCGGATGTAATGTGCGCGGCACTAAAATACGTTTGGATCTGGCCTTGCGGTTCGCACGAACTGCCATCAGAATCGCTTCCGCCAGGGCAGAGGCTCCGTCATATAAAGAAGCGTTCGCCGCATCCATGGCCAGCAGTGCCGTCATCATTGACTGATATTCGTACAGCAGCTGCAGTGTGCCCTGACTGGCTTCGGCCTGATACGGTGTATAGGCACTGTAAAATTCACCCCGGGTAGCGATCTGCCAGACAGCAGCCGGAATATGATGGTCATAAGCACCGGCACCGATAAAGCACAGGGGTTGGCCATCCTGCTGAGCCCGTTCCTGCAACAGGCGCGTCACGGCCATTTCCGACAGGCCATCAGGCAGGTCGGACCAGTCCGCTGTGCGGAGTGATTCAGGTATTTCGTCAAATAAATCGTCTATCGCTGTAACGCCGATGGCGCTCAGCATCTGACGGACATCTTCTTCTGTATGCGGAATGAATGGCATGTACGGTATTAAAAGCTGCAGGTTGACTATGAGGTCGGCTATTATAGATCAGTTCTGCTGATGCTCACGGGCAAAATCCATACAACAGGCTGGCCGGACGATGGTGTGCGATCATGCTGCGGTGGGCAGATCTATCTGGTGGGTGGTGCTGTACGTGATCAGTTGCTGGGCCTGCCGGTCACAGAGCGGGACTGGGTGGTCACTGGTAGTACACCAGAGCAGATGCAACGCGCTGGATTCCGCCCCGCCGACCCCGATTTTCCGGTCTTTTTACACCCGGTGACGGGAGAGGAATACGCACTGGCCCGACGTGAAACCCATACCATGGCCGGGTATCGCGGCTTTGCACTGGATATCAGTCCGCACATTACTTTGCAGCAGGATCTGGCCCGGCGCGATCTGACAATCAATGCGATTGCACAGGATATAACCGGACAGCTGATTGATCCACATCAGGGACAGCGTGACCTGCTTTCACGCCACCTGCGTCATGTGACGCTTGCCTTTACTGAAGATCCGGTACGAGTGTTACGCACGGCCCGATTTGCAGCCAGGTTCGGTCAGCTGGGCTTTACAGTCGTACCGGAAACGCAGCATCTGATGCATCAGATGGTTGCTGCAGACGACTATGAACTAACTTCAGAACGTATCCGGTACGAGATACAGCAGGCATTGCGTTGTGCTCAGCCCTGGCATTTTTTTGCTCTGCTGGCGCAGGTCGGCATACGACCTGTGGCAGATATTCCGGAGGCCTTGCAGACAGAGGCACTGGCCGCACTCAGACGGATCTGTGCCCGGACCACTGATCCGGACATCCGGTTCGTTGCCTATGTCCTGCACTGTCCGCAGCTGGACAAATCATGGCACAGCATACTGGCACGTCGCACAAAACATCTGTTAGCACGGGCGCGCAGTGCCTGGTCACAGCTGATACGATGGTCAGATAATACTGTCACACCAGCGCACGTCTGGTCATTTCTGCAACGACTACGTGCCTGGCATACGGACGGGCATTATGCCGCTGTCATGCTGGTGTTACAGGCACATTCGCCAGATGAGCCGCTGCTGGTACAGATTCAGATGGCACAGGCTGCTGCGGCAGCACAGGTGCAGTCAGGCAGACTCAGGGCACAAGGGTTGCAGGGAACTGCGCTCGGACAGGCATTGTGTGCTGGCCGCCAGTCCGCTATTGCAGCGGCCTGGCGTGACTGATGTGGCGTAGCATACCGGGGCACACGCAACCCCGCGTGCTAACTTCAGTGTCAGCATTACCGGCAAGTACAGTGGCACAGCCATCTGTGTCACTATTAACAAAAGGAGAACCCCCAGCTTTGTTGGGGAGGCATTCAAAGTTTGACAGTTACGGGATTCCCATGGTAACTCGGAAATGTGAACCGCCAGGCATCACATTGAGGAGTTACCATGAGAACGGAAAAGAGTTTAAACCATAGTGTTTGGGAATGTAAATACCACGTCGTTTTTATTCCGAAGTATCGTCGGAAAGCATTATTTGGTCAGATACGTCAGGATTTGGGCGAGGTGTTTCATGAGTTAGCGCGCCATAAGGAATGTGTAATCGTGGAAGGGCATCTCATGAAAGATCATGTCCACATGTTGATCAGTATTCCACCGAAGCATTCAGTATCCCAGGTGGTGGGTTATCTGAAAGGGAAAAGCGCAATACAGATAGTTCGCCGGTATTGTGGTAAGAAACGTAATTACGTTGGTCAGAATTTTTGGGCACGAGGTTATTATGTCACCACAGTCGGTAGAGATAAGGCCATTATCAGGAATAATATTCGTCACCAGGAAACGACTGATAAACATCACGAGCAACTGAGTTTAATATAGTTTAGCCTCCTTTAGAAGGCTCAAGGTACGATAGCACCGTTTACACACCGCTTTGATCGGTTCACAAATAAAGCCTCCGGCTTTGCCGGAGGATATTTACTCAGCGATTCTGGACATCATGGCGCGAGATGAGGTACCTTCAAAACAGTCAAAGCGGGTCTAACGTCTTCGCCAGAGATGTCATCCGATCTGCGTTCGGGTATCAAATCACTGATAGAACTGGCCTCAGAACTGTCAGGCCGGGCGCAATTAAACAGCCAGAACAGAGCAGCCAACCCCCGTCATCTGACCCGAACCGGGATAAAAAACGCCGGAGCCCATCCGGAAGAAAGCCCGGCGGCCAGCCAGGACGCACCGGGACCACCCGGAAGCCGATCCCTGATCCGGATAAGATCGTCACGCTCAAGGTCAGCGCAAAAGATCTCCCCCAGCCGAGAAGCGGCTATCGCGAAGTGGAGCCAGTGACGCGCCACGTTGTCGATATCATCATGAGCCTGGGGTCACAGAATATCGTGTGCCCAAGTGCTGGAGGATGCGCAGGGCAGACGTTTTACGGCGTCGTTTCCAGCCGGTATCACCCAAGCAATCCAGTATGGCCAGAAGCTGAAGGCGTATGCGGTTTATCTGAGCCAGTATCAACCGCTGTCGGCCATGGAGAGCGAAGCGATGGCCGATTCCCGAGTCTCATCTGGCGGCATGGACGCCGCTAGATCTCACGAGGGATAACGCGACACCCCGACTGTGGCAGCTGGCGTTACTGGAACACTGGCTGCAAAGCCATCATCTGTGATCCTGCGGAGTGATTTTATGATGCCTGAAAAACTGCATGCCATCCGGAACCGGGTACAGTCAGGAGTCGCGTTGTGTCTGATGCTGATACTCGCGGTGGCCTGCACCACCAACCCGGTGACTGGCAAACGCGAACTCAGCCTGGTCAGTGCACAGCAGGAGCTGGCGATCGGGGCGCAATATTATGACCCGTATCGGCAGCAGCAGGGCGGGGACTATATCGTTGATGAAGACCTGACTCTATATGTACAGTCAGTGGCACAACGAGTGGTGGCAGTGAGTGATCGTCCGCTGCCATACGAATTCCGCGTTGTGAATGACAGCACCCCGAATGCCTGGGCACTGCCGGGCGGTAAGATTGCGCTGCATCGCGGACTGCTACTGGCACTGCAGAATGAAGCGGAGCTTGCAGCCGTGCTGGCGCATGAGATCATACATGCGGCTGCCCGCCACAGTGCACAGAGTATGCAGCGGGATATGTTATTGCAGGGCGCAGTATTTGCTGCGGGCGTGGCACTGGCGGATTCTGAATACCAGAAGGTCGGCGAACTGGGTGCGACTCTGGGTGCTAACCTGACCCGCTTTCATTTCAGTCGCGATGCGGAACGTGAGTCAGATGAATATGGTATCCGCTACATGGTGCGCGCCGGTTATGATCCACAGGCAGCCGTATCGCTGCAGGAAACGTTCGTTAAACTGAAAAATAACAAAGAATCGAACTGGCTGGAAGGCCTGTTTGCGTCCCATCCTCCATCGCAGGAACGGGTGCAGAACAATCGCCGCCTGGTGCAGGCACTGGGCAATCCGGGTGGACGTCTGGGTGCAGCAGAATATCAGCAGGCCACCGCCTATCTGCATCGGGTACAATCAGCGTACCAGCTCTATGATCAGGCAACAGCAGCGTTGCGTAACAAGCAACCGGAACAGGCCTTATCGCTGGTGAATCAGGCATTACGTATTGAGCCTGCAGAGTCGCTGTTTCACGGATTACGCGGACATATCCGGCACAGTCAGGGGCGTGATAAGGCGGCGATGACAAACTTTGACCGGGCAATCGCGCTGAATCCGGATTATTTCGCATTCCATCTGGCGCGCGGCCTGTTACAGCAGAAACGCGGCAATCGTATTGCAGCACAGCAGGATCTGCAAACCAGTGCGGATCTGCTGCCAACACCGGAGGCCCTGTTCGGACTGGGTGAACTGGCACAGGCGGCAGGTGACAAACAAACAGCGATCCGGCACTTTGGTCAGGTGGCACAGACTCAGTCTGACCTGGCAGGACGTGCCGGTGAGCGACTGGCGCGTCTGGATCTGGCCACACACCCGGCACGTTTTCTGCCAGCACGACTGGCCGTCAACCAGAACCGGCAGGTACTGATCCGGATACGCAACGCATCGGCCGTGCCGGTGCATCAGATCCGGGTAATTCTGGGTGAAAAAACCGGCCCGGATGTGCAGACGCGTGACAGTCTGCAACCGATGCAAGCCTTAGCACCTGGTGCAGAGATGATACTGACATCGGATGTGATCGTGTCAGATCGGACTGCATTAGGTCGTCTGGCTGCCCGGGTTGTACAGGCGCGGGTACTGGAACAGCACTAAAAGAAAGGTATGATATTATCCCGCCCGGGAACTAAAATGCGCCTGCAGGGTCAGGGACAGAAGAGAAGCAACGGAAAAAAGGCCTTGCATGCACCATACTTCCGGACCTGAGATGGAAATGCGTTCAGATAGTGACAGTATGCGCACTTCCCTGACAGATCCGGAATCCGGCATATTGCTATGCAAGGCCCTGAAGATAGCCATTCTGCGATGGCTGCACAACGATTTTTATCATTCTGGATGTTTTTTATTATCTGACAACCGGTCGTCAGTCTCAGGGATACCTGGCCTGTAATGCTTTCGCCAGTGCCTCCCGCGCATCGGCTCGCGCCATACCCGTTTCCTGCACATCCGGGTTTTTGCTGGCTACCAGCATATCCAGGCCATCGTCACCATAATCAATCAGGAAGGACATGATCGCGACCGTATAGATCCGTTCAGGATCCAGAGCTTCACCATTGATCAGCCAGGCCCCGCTCTCATCCCGAGTCACATTCGCATGGTGCAGATAACTACCGGCACCAGCATACGCATTGCCCTGATCAAAGGCCTCCTGCAATGTCCAACCCGGAATCTTCGCCTGTGCATAGGTCGTATCGCTGAACGGGAAGGTGCGGATCATGTCATAGCCGATCACCGGCTGATCCGGCGTCAACACATCATCAATCCGGATACCGCCGGAATTCACAACTGACAGCTCAGAACCGGGTAATACGCTGATCGCACTCTGCGCCACCAACTCCGTGAATTTCGTTGATTTATTACGGACACTCGCTTCCAGCCCGTCCAGATCTTCTGTCACATTGGCAATAAAGGCATCCGGATCAGAACCTGCAGCACGAAACCCGTCAAACGCCTTCTGGGTCCACTCGTCAACTACCTTTTTGATTGCCGGATCTTCCGGAATGGCATCATCCACAATCTTCAGCTCGGAGCTGACATTGACCTGCTGAGTCTCAGTATCATAAGTCAGTCGATGGATGTATACAGAACGCGCATTTGAGTCAGCCTTAGCCACTGGCGTGAATTCAGAACCACGTCGCAGATAGTTGTTATCATGCTCATGGCCGCCAAGAATCAGGTCAATATCGTTGACTGTCTCGGCGAAGACTTTGTCTTCATCTATCCCCTGGTGCGTGATCATCAGGATAACATCGGCCTGTTTTCTGCGCAGTTTGCTGATCGCACGTCTGGCTTCCAGCACCGGATCAGTGATGGTGGCAAAATCTTTTGCCAACTCCTGTAGTGTGATCGCAGCCAGACCCACCTTCATGCCATCCACCGTGATGACATCAGTATCCTGCGTATTCGGGAACAGCTTGCAGGCAGAGGCACGATGCACCTTCCGCCTGAAGTGACAGGTTGAAGCCTGCCGTACATTACTGGTAATCGTCCGGAACCTGGCCTCAGACAGTCGCTGCAACATGGCACCTTCGCCATTATCGAATTCATGGTTGCCCAGCGTGAAGTAATCCCAACCCATTCTGTTGAGCACATCCACCATCTGTTTACCATTCAGTGGGGCACCATCCACAACAGCAGTACCAATGGCCGAGGGGCTGAACAGATCGCCGGCCAGCACCGAGATAAAGTTCGGATTTTCGGCCCGTAGTTCGTCCATCAGGGTTTTGACCCGTGCGAGGCCACCATAACGACCCCCATTCACCGGCGACATTTCATACACATCATTCGCATGCAGGATGGTAAGTTTCACCTGCTCCGCCTGCGCGGCATACGGCAGAATAATCAGCGAATACAACAGAATCAATCGTTTATACAGCATCAGGCGATCCTCTCACGATGACTGCAAGGCACCCTTGAAAACAACTACGCTCGCGACGTTTGCAGAGGTGCCCTGTAACTAAAATGCACAAGATACTTGCATGAAATAAATATGGAGCGTATAGTATGCGCTCCTCGTGATAACATGGGGTTCTCGTGCTGTGTCCAGACGAAAAAAGCCGGAATTATGCCGCTCTGATTCCGACCTGTCAACAGTCATCCCCCGTAAAAAGAGTCAGATCTTTTTTCTATTAACAGGCGTGATTCAACAGGCAAATCCGTATGATCCATCGTTTGCAGGCCTTAATGGCTGAGCGTATTCTGATTCTGGATGGTGCTATGGGTACCATGATCCAGCGTCATCAGCTGCAGGAAGCAGATTATCGTGGCACCCGCTTCGCCGACTGGCCATCTGACCTGAAAGGCAATAACGATCTGCTGGCACTGACTCAGCCGGAGATCATTCGTGGTATCCACGAGGCCTATCTGGCTGCCGGTTGTGATATCGTCGAAACGAATACATTTAACGGCACCCGGGTATCCATGTCAGATTACGGCATGGAGGACTATGTGCCGGAGATCAATCTGGCCGCAACGCAGTTAGCACGTGCAGCCTGCGATCAGTACAGTACACCGGATAAGCCGCGTTTTGTCGCTGGTGTTCTCGGTCCGACCAGTCGTACCCTGTCGATTTCACCGGATGTCAATGACCCGGGCTTTCGTAATATCACTTTCGATGCATTAGTTCAGCAGTATCTGGAAGCGACTCAGGCTCTGGTGCAGGGTGGTGCAGATATCCTGCTGATTGAGACGATCTTCGATACGTTGAATGCAAAGGCAGCGATCTTTGCAATTGAGCATTATTTTGCTGCACACCCGGACGCAGAACGGCTGCCGGTGATGATCTCCGGTACCATCACGGATGCGTCCGGACGTACCCTGTCCGGGCAGACGACCGAGGCGTTTTATCACAGTGTGCGACATGCGCGCCCGCTGTCAGTCGGCCTGAATTGTGCACTGGGGCCGGATCTTCTGCGGCAATATGTGGAAGCGCTGGCCCGGGTGGCTGAATGTGATGTCAGTGCGCACCCGAATGCCGGTCTGCCAAATGAATTCGGTGAATATGATCTGACCCCGGATGCCATGGCAGAACAGGTCGGCGAATGGGCGCACAGCGGCTTTCTGAACATCGTGGGTGGCTGTTGCGGTTCCACACCGGAACATATTGCGGCGATTGCCGCAGCTGTCGCCGGAGTCGCACCACGTCAGCGGCCTGAACCACCGGCAGCGTGCCGCCTGTCCGGTCTGGAACCCCTGACGATCAACCCGGACAGCTTATTTGTGAATATTGGTGAACGTGCCAATGTGACCGGTTCTGCGAAATTCAAACGCCTGATTCTGAATGAGGAATATGAAGCTGCATTAGATGTCTGTCGTGCTCAGGTCGAAAATGGTGCCCAGATCGTCGATGTCAATATGGACGAAGGCATGCTGGATGGCGAGGCAGCCATGGTGCGATTTCTGAACCTGATCGCATCCGAACCGGACATTGCCCGGGTGCCGCTGATGATTGACTCATCCAAATGGCCGATCATTGCGGCCGGACTGCGTTGCAGTCAGGGCAAACCGATTGTGAATTCGATTTCGCTGAAAGAAGGCGAGGACAAATTCCGCGAACAGGCCCTGTTGTGTCGTCAGTATGGTGCGGCGATCATCGTGATGGCGTTTGATGAAACCGGCCAGGCCGACACGCAGGCACGCAAGGTTGAAATCTGTACCCGCGCCTACCGACTGTTAGTGGATGAGCTGGACTATCCGGCGGAAGATATCATCTTTGACCCGAATATCTTTGCAGTCGCCACCGGGATTGCCGAACATAATAATTATGGTGTCGATTTCATTGAGGCGACACGCGAGATTAAACGAACGCTGCCGCATGCGATGATTTCGGGCGGTGTCTCGAATGTGTCCTTTTCATTCCGGGGCAATAATCCGGTCCGCGAAGCGATCCACGCGGTCTTTTTATACCACGCGATCCGCGCCGGCATGGATATGGGCATTGTGAATGCCGGGCAACTGGCCGTGTACGATGACCTGCCAGCACCACTGCGCGAGGCCGTAGAGGCCGTGGTGCTGAATCACGATCCGGATGCGGGTGAACGTCTGGTTGATCTGGCACCGGACTATGCGGGTGACGGACAGGCCGCACAAAAAGAGGATAACCAGGCCTGGCGTGACTGGCCGGTGCAGCAGCGGCTGGAACATGCACTGGTGAAGGGGATCACCGAATTTATTGAAACAGATACCGAGGCGGCCCGTCAGGCCGTTGAGCGCCCCTTGCATGTGATTGAGGGTCCGCTGATGGACGGGATGAATGTGGTCGGCGATCTGTTCGGTGCAGGCAAGATGTTTCTGCCACAGGTGGTCAAGTCTGCCCGGGTGATGAAAAAGGCAGTAGCTTATCTGGAACCCTATCTGGAGGCTGAAAAGGCCGGGAATGCCGCACAATCGAACGGCAAGATCTTATTAGCGACCGTGAAGGGTGATGTACACGATATCGGCAAAAATATTGTGGGTGTGGTACTGCAATGCAATAACTACGAGGTGATTGATCTGGGCGTGATGGTCCCGGCTGAAAAGATCCTGCAGACTGCCCGGCACGAACAGGTGGATATCATCGGGCTGTCTGGTCTGATTACACCGTCTCTGGATGAGATGGTGCATATTGCTAAAGAGATGACCCGTCAGGGCTTCGATATCCCGCTGTTGATTGGCGGCGCCACCACCTCCAAGGCACATACTGCAGTGAAGATCGAACCCCACTATGCACATGGCGCTGTATATGTCGCTGATGCCTCACGCGCTGTTGGTGTAGCCAGCAACCTGCTTTCAGCAGAGCATAAACCGACCTTTCTGGCCGGAACTGCTGCAGAATATGAACAGGTACGCATCCGCCGGGCCAGCAAAAACGAAGCGAAAAACAATGTTTCTCTGGCTGAGGCACAGGCGAATCGTACGCCGGTCAACTGGGCAGATACACCGATCACCCGTCCCCGGCAATTGGGTCTCACTACCATAAAAGAAATAGACCTGACGCAAATTATCCCCTACATTGACTGGACCTTCTTTTTTCATGCCTGGCAACTGAAGGGTCGTTACCCTAATATTCTGCAGGATGCGACTAAGGGCGAAGAAGCACGTAAGCTGTTTGCAGATGCGCAGACCATGCTGCAACAGATCGTTACAGAACGCTGGCTGCAGGCCAGTGCGGTGGTCGGACTATTCCCGGCCAATGCGCGCGGTGATGATATTGTCGTGTATATGGATGAAGACCGCACCACGGTCCGTGCTGTGTTACATCAGCTGCGCAAGCAGGGTAAACAACCGACCGGCAGATACAATGAATCGTTAGCCGACTATATTGCTCCGCAGGAGACAGGCATCCCGGACTATATCGGCGGCTTTGCCTGTACTGCAGGCAGTGGCATTGACACCAGACTGGCTGAGTTTGAAGCTGCGCATGATGATTACCAGAGTATTATGTTAAAGGCTCTGGCGGACCGGCTGGCTGAGGCGCTGACTGAATGGTTGCATCAGCGAGTACGCACTGAACTCTGGGGCTATGCCGCTGATGAACACCTGACAAATGATGAATTGATCGGTGAACAATACCGGGGCATTCGCCCGGCAATGGGCTATCCGGCCTCACCCGATCATACCGAAAAAGATATCTTGTGGGATTTGCTGGATGTGGAACAACAGACTGGTATCTGGCTAACCGAATCAAAGGCGATGGTGCCCACGGCGGCGGTTAGTGGTCTGTATTTCGCTCATCCTGCCGCACGTTATTTTGCGATCGGTAAGATCAACAAAGACCAGGTTGAAGATTATGCCCGCCGCAAAGATATTGCCACAGCTGAAACAGAAAAGTGGCTGGGGCCTAACCTGGCCTATGACACTTAGATACCTCGCTATATGCCATCCAGGCAGTCGCCACAAAGATAGTTGCCACTTCACTGCAAAACGTCACCACGCCAGCTTGAATCACACTTCTATGTGACGGGTGCGATTCAAACTGATGTGGCGACCTCAGCACCAGCGTTATCCGGTCACGGTTCTCCAAGGTACGCCATAAACCCATCCGTGGGGACTCGGCTGCGGCCATCCGGGCCGCAGACGCCCTCGGAGAACCGTGACCGGATAACGCCTTTCAGTGAGGTGGCACAACCACCCCCGTGGCTATTTTCAGGATGACACCGCGTCATTCTGCACGCAGTTGCGAAATCCATCTGGGGTCAGACGGGATAGATGAGTGGCAAATCAGATAGATGGTACGACTATAGCTTCGCTGCGCCCGGAATGACACGTGTTCGCCAGATCGTAAACAGGTGTTGAGGTGCTGGTCGGTGCCTACCTGAAAATAGCGATGCAGGTGGCTGTCCCACTGTACCTGAAGAAGCATTTCCGGGTTTGCTCTCCGAGGGCGTCTGCGGCCCGGACGGCCGCAGCCGAGCCCCCACGGATGGGTTTATGGCGTACCTCGGAGAGCAAACCCGGGAATGCTGACACCATCAGGTTTCATAGCTTCGGCGCACCAGTCCACATTAGTCTTGAATCGCACCCCTATGTGGCACCTGAGTTGTCGGCATGTTGCAAATCCCAGATAATGGTATCTGAACTGATATCCTGCTCATCCGGCCAGGCAATACCATGATGTGATGGACGTACCTGACGGAAATAATCCTGGTCCAGTAACGGCTGAAAAACCGGACCCTGTAAATAAGGTTTCATATCAAATATGCCCCGGATACCACTGCTGGTTACAATTGCCAGAGTATGATTTTCTCCCGGCTTAACCTGAATAATCTTGTCCATTATGATACAAAACTTAAGGTAGAGGTTGAATTTTCAATACTTTTTTACCAACGATAGCTAATGCCCAGTCCTGGAGTAATTCCGGCCGACGTAACCTGACCCAGGCCCGCACTTTATTCAACTGCCTCGCTGGCAGAGAACCACTGAGCACTGAAGCATCCTCTATCGCAATAGAAGCTTCGTGTTCACCGTATTCAGCATGAATATGAGGACGATGATGGCCTTTATTATCGTAGTAATACATCAAAATGACGATACCATAAAAGCTTGAGATTTGCGGCATGATATTATCTCCTTTGGTCAGTTACTCTTAAACCTTGAGGATATGTGCTGATCACACATCACGACAACTGATTTCGTAGTTCAGTTACCTGATCGTAACCAATGCCCCAGTTGTCGGTATCCACTTCGTCAATCACCACAATCGTGGTTGCCGGATTTTTGCCCAGTACATCCACCAGCAATTGCGTTGCACCTGAGATCAGGTCTTTTTTTTGTTGGCGGGTTACAGACTCTTTAGTCACTCTGATGTTCACGTAAGGCATGTTGTTATCATCCGGATCATGTGATATGACGCTGTACGGACGCATCAGAGCCATCTGTATTCCGCAATACCGCATTCACGATATCATTAAAACGTTGCAGAAAATCCATGCCCTGCTGCGCATGAAAACGAACCTCATCACGACTACCAACCGCCAGCATGCCGATCTGATCTGTCGATTGTAACGGCAACACCACTACCGAACGGATTGTGCGGTTTTGAAACAGGTAATCTGACTGCGCGGCAGACACAGGCCCGCAAGCTGGCTGTGCCTGGTGCAGAAAGGTACGGAACTGTGTCACAATTTCTCCGGATTGTGTCTGCAGCGGCACTGCTGCGAACAATTTAATGGCTACCGCATCGGCCTGAAACACCGCCAGTACCTGATCCGGCAAGGTCTGTATCAGGCCATCTGTATCCCGGATACGCATCAGGCTCAGGGTAAGCTGGTGCAGTCGCTGCGCAATCGCTTCATTCTCGCGTGCAACCTGCAACAATGTTTCCAGTTGTGCACAATAGTGTTGATTCTGTTCGCGTAGCTGCCGCATCTGGCGGTCAAATAATGAGGTTGCCGCACCGGTGGTATGTGGCAGATGCAGTGCCGTTAAGGCCTGCGGGTGACGCACAAAAAAATCAGTGTGTTCGGTAAGATACGCCGCAATCTGTTGTTCCTGCGCCGGATCAGTGCCTCTTGAAGACATACGGTTCTCCGCAGAGATAATGGTATACTATCCGGTTATTTCGGCCAGATCGCTGAAACCCTGACAACCCCGGACATCCTTTTGTTAAGAGAATTCTGATGACTGATCTCAGCCTGTACCGCAATATCGGCATATTTGCACACGTTGATGCGGGAAAAACCACCACTACCGAGCGCATTCTGAATCTGACCGGTAAAACGCATAAAATCGGTGAAGTGCATGATGGCGAAGCAACTACAGACTTTATGGATCAGGAACGTGAACGCGGCATCACCATCCAGTCAGCTGCCACCACTTGCTTCTGGAAAGATCATCAGCTGAATATCATTGATACACCCGGACACGTCGATTTTACTGTCGAAGTATATCGCTCGCTGAAGGTGCTGGATGGCGGGGTTGGTGTGTTCTGTGGTTCGGGCGGGGTTGAGCCTCAGTCTGAAACCAACTGGCGCTATGCGAACGAATCGGAAGTTGCCCGCATTATCTTTGTCAACAAGCTGGATCGGATGGGTGCTGATTTTTATCGGGTTGTGGAGCAGATTAAGGACGTGCTGGGTGCCAGCCCACTAGTGATGACCTTACCCATCGGAACTGAAGACGACTTTACCGGTGTGGTGGATCTGCTCACCCGTCAGGCCTGGATCTGGGATGATTCCGGCGACCCCTCAAAATATCAACTGGCAGATGTCCCGGCGGATATGGTGGATCGGGTCAACACCTATCGCGAACAACTGATCGAAACAGTCGTTGAGCAGGACGACGACCTGATGGAAGCCTATCTGGAGGAAGGCACTGAACCCACTCCGGACCAATTGAAGCAGTGTATCCGCAAAGGTACCATCGCGCTGGACTTTTTTCCGACCTTCTGCGGCTCGGCCTTCAAAAACAAGGGGGTACAGCTGGTTCTGGATGGTGTCGTGAATTACCTGCCCAACCCGGTCGAAGTCAAACCCCAGCCGGAAGTCGATCCGGAAGGCAACGAAACCGGTCAGAAGGCACGGGTTGATCCGGAACACCCGCTGCGGGCACTTGCCTTCAAGATCATGGATGATCGTTTCGGCTCACTCACCTTTACCCGCATCTATTCCGGTCGGTTGCAGAAGGGTATGACGGTACTGAATACGTTCACTGGTAAAAATGAGCGGATCGGACGGATCGTTGAGCTGCATGCAAATGACCGCAAAGAACGCGATTCGGCTCAGGCAGGTGACATTATCGCGCTGGTCGGGCTGAAAAATACCCGGACCGGGCATACGCTGTGCGACCCGAAGAGCCCGGCCACACTGGAACCCATGGTGTTCCCGGATCCGGTGATCTCTGTTGCCATTCAGCCGAAGGATAAGGCTTCGACAGAAAAAATGGGGATCGCACTGAATAAGATGATTCAGGAAGACCCTTCATTCCAGGTCGAAACGGATCTGGAATCCGGCGAGACCATCATCAAAGGTATGGGCGAACTGCATCTGGATATCAAGGTGGATATCCTGAAGCGGACACACAGTGTGGATGTCAGTATGGGTAAGCCGCAGGTCGCCTATCGCGAAACGATTACCCGCTCAGTCGAAGACAGCTATACCCACAAAAAACAAACCGGTGGTTCCGGCCAGTTCGCTAAGATTGATTATCAGATTGAACCGGGTGAAACCAACAGCGGCTTTGTGTTCGAGTCTCAGGTCACCGGCGGTAATGTACCGCGTGAATTCTGGCCGGCAGTGGAAAAAGGATTTGCCACCAGCATGACAGAAGGCACCCTCGCTGGCTTCCCGTTGCTGGACGTTAAGATCACCCTGCTGGATGGTGCCTATCACCCGGTTGATTCGTCTGCTGTTGCGTATGAGATCGCCGCCCGGGCGGCATATCGTCAGTCTGTGCCGAAGGCCGCACCGCAATTGCTGGAACCGATCATGAAGGTGGACATCTTCACGCCGGAACAACAGGTCGGTGATGTGATCGGAGACCTGAATCGTCGTCGTGGCATGATCCAGGGACAGGAAGCCGGCGCAACCGGGGTGCGGATCAGGGCCGATGCGCCGTTATCAGAGATGTTCGGCTATATCGGCGATCTGCGCACCATGACCTCAGGCCGTGGCCAGTTCTCAATGGAATTTTCGCACTATGCAGCCTGTCCTGCCAATGTCGCCGAAGCCGTAATTAAGGAAGTTAAGGCGCGCCGGGAAGCCGCTAAAAACTAATCTGATGTGTCCTCCCCACGCTGCTGCAGCACGCGTGGGAGCCCCCTGCCTGCTCAGCCTGCCGGAATCGGCAGGCTGGTGGTCGATTTAATCTCCTGCATCGACAACAATGCAGTCACATTAAAGATCTTCACTTCGCTGATCAGTGCCTGATAAAAATCATCATAAGCGCGCGCATCCTTCACCCGCACCTTCAGGATATAGTCAATATCTCCCGCCAGCCGGTGCGCTTCCAGCACCTCAGGCCGCGCCAGCAACACTTCCAGAAACTGTTGCTGCCAGGTCGCATCATGTTCAGCAGTCCGGATCAGCACAAAAAAGCAGGCCGCCAAGCCCAGCTTTTCCGTATCCAGCAACGCAACCTGCCGCTTAATCACACCTGACTCACGCAATTTACGAATCCGATGCCAGACCGGCGTTTTTGAAGACGCGACCTGGCGTGCGATTTCGTCTAAAGACTGCGCAGCATCCTCCTGCAGAACTGACAGAATTTTACGATCTAACTGATCCGGCACCATACGCCTGTCACCCTAGCGCGGCTGAAATTCCAGCACAGTCGCATTGATACAATAACGTGGCTGACCGCCCGGACCGTCCGCAAACACATGGCCGAGATGAATATCGGATACGACCGAGCGTACCTCAACCCGATGCATACCATGTCGGTTATCCGGTTTTTCATATACGGCACCCGGCACAGCACGGGTAAACGATAACCAGCCACTACCCGAGTTAAACCGGTACTGGGTATCAAACAAGGCCACACCACTTAACTTATCGACAAACACACCATCCGGCGTGTCCTTAAATGCCTCATATTGCTGGCAGAAACGCGCATCTGTCCCTTCCTCAAACGCCACCCGGAACGCCTCTTCCGTCTCGCCCAGCTTAAAGGCACCGAGCATACGGTAAAAGGTTGCTGCATCCACATAACCCTGACGCGCCAGCACTTCCTTCCCATCCTGCAGAAAGACCAGAGTCGGCGTTGCCGAAGTCGGTGTCTGCAGGGTCAGGCTCTGTAATTGACTGGCACGGCGGATGTGCAGTGGAATACTACCCTGATACGCATCCGTCACATCCTGTTTGAACCGGATGCAGAATGGACAATCCGGTGCATCAATCACCAGAATCTGCTGCCCCTGCAGCAATGCCTGGTTATCGACCGGAGCCACCTCAGCTGGCGTAAAGCGCACCCCGGTCGCATGATCCGGACAATAACCGCCCGGGTTTTTTGCCAGATAATCCTGATGATAATCCTCTGCCGGATAAAAGGCCTGCAATGGTTTGATCTGTGTTGCAATCCGGCCCAGACCAGCCTGACTCAGCAGATTCTGATACTCGGCCAGCACCTGTTGCGCTGCAGTTGCCTGCTGTTCAGATCGGGTCAGGATCAGTGAGCGATATTGCGTACCCACGTCATTGCCCTGACGATTGACCTGGGTCGGATCGTGATTTTCAAAGAAGTGTTGCAGAATATCCGTCAGGCTGATGACCTGCGGATTAAAGGTCACCTGTACCACTTCGGCATGGTTATCCGGATTATGTTTATTCCGTGGCGCAGTGATTGCACGATAATCCGGTGTGACACCTGTACCATCGGCATATCCGGAAACTGCATCAAGCACACCAGGCAATGCGGCATAACGTTGCTCCACACCCCAGAAACAGCCGGCACCGAGCACAACAGTCTCCTGATGTCGCGCCCCCACCGGTATCTTTTCCTTAGCAACGAGCGTTGCAGGCATCGCAAGTGCCGACAACATCATCATCGCGGAACCTAACATCGTCGTCTCTCCTTAGTGTAGTGGTTTAATGATGCTGCCATCCTGTCCTCAGCCCAGCCCTGGCATAAAACCGTACAGAAATGGGGCAACAGTCTGGGTGTCCGGCTACATAGCCAGCTAGCCCGGCACGCAAATATAACTGAAGGCACTGCGATATCCATGTCTCTGCAGGACGATGCCATTGTGATCAGAAAGGTGACAGAACCTGTATCCTTCCTGTCCGAGCAGGCCCTGCTGGCTGATATGACACCATATACTGCGCACACTGATACACTGATTCCGACCACCGCACAGGAGGAACTGTACCTCTGGTCAGACGATACCCCCATACCAGGAACATAGGCATGCCGAAATGCTATATTCCGCAACGCCGGGACATCATCTGGCTGGATTTCGAGCCGACACAAAGTAAAGAAATCAGCAAATACCAACCTGCACTGGTTCTTTCCAGCACCGAATGTAACAAAATTAACGGCCTGCTGATCTGCTGCCCGATCAGCACCAGCATTCGTGGCGCACTGACCGAAGTACCGGTGCGCATCAACCAGACTGACTCAGTCATCGCCACCGCCTTCATTCAGACCCTGTCCTGGACATCACGTCATGCCAGATATCAGGGCAGGATCGACGAACAGACCTTTCACCAGGTACTGCAGCGAGTCATCCCACTGATCGGCGGCGAGAGCTACCTGCAACAGAGCTCCGAGAGAACCGCTTACATTTGAGAGAGTTACGGTCATCTTCCTTGACAAATACCGAAGCAACATTCAGGCGGTAACCGCAACAGGCGCGGTCTGCGCCTGCCGGACGACCATTCGATCCAGCACATTCCTGATCATCACCAACAGGGCCAGGCTTAAAAAGGCACCGGGTGGCAGGATTGCCAGCAGCACACCGGCATAATCCGGGCCGAATGACAACACCCAGCCGCGGGCTGTTTCACCAAACATCAGATGCGCACCAGCAAACAAAGTGCCCTGCCCGATCAGTTCACGCAGCCCGCCCAGCACCACCAGCACCAGAGTAAAACCGATTCCGACCGCCAGACCATCCACTGCCGCAGCATGTACCGGATTACGTGAAGCAAACGCCTCTGCACGACCGATAATCGCACAATTCGTCACAATCAGCGGTATAAAGATACCCAGAATCTTATAAAACGCATGAAAATATGCATTCATCACCAGCTCAACAGTGGTTACAAAGGACGCAATAATCAGCACAAAGACCGGCAACCGTATCTCATCCGGTACGTGGTGCCGGATCGTCGACACAGACACATTGGACAATAACAACACCAAGGTTGTCGCTATACCTAATCCGAGGCCATTGATCAGAGTATTGGTGACAGCCAGCAACGGACACAGACCCAGCAGGGCAATCAGTGCCTGATTATTGTGCCACAGGCCATCTGAGATAATCTTACGGTAATTCATAACAGGTGCGCACAAGCATTTGCATCTTCATTGGATCAGATTTATGTTTCCACATAAATCAATTGGGAATTCTCCAAAAAGTGCTGGTTTTTCAAAATATTTCATGCAAAATTTATTTTGAAATTCACATAAAAACACATTAGATCAACATCTCTCAACCCTTTAATTTGGTACGAAAAAACCTGAATACTATAACGAGGGTTGAAGATGGATGCGCTGTATTTTTTTTATTTTTCCATTATCTATCGTGTATTCTTTCACAGAATCAACATACTGACATAAATCTGCCTGACATATTTCACACAATGTAGCCGGTCTTATTCTTTCCGCTTCATGGTCGCTACATCTTTCAGGATTTCCAGAATCTTCAATTTTGTCCCAGAATATATTATACTCACTGCAATAAAAGTAAATTTTACTACCTCCGAATTCCGGAATCACACAAAATTCAACTCCATCACTCTGACGTTCATCTGCATTATAATCATAATGCAGAAAATATACTTCTTTCATCTTATTTCACTCTATCGTGGAAAGGCCGTAATCACTTTATTTGAACTTTTTTCTACTACGATACGAATCGTATTAAGTGTATTGCCATGGCCTGAAATAGTCGGATTACCGCCCTGCATACCGGCACCAGGTGAGGGGACATCATATACCAGCTTTTTACCCTGAGCTTGTGGTGTAATACTCATACTTTTGGCACGCTCCCATGCATCATCAGTTTGATCAATAGGGTCATTATTAAAAACACCGTGTGGTCCTTTTCTGCCTGGGTCATCTACTCCATGGCGAAGGACGTGTTCTTTTCTGGTCAGACCTTTAGGATCAGTTCCGCTCCAGTCTAAAGATCCTTGAGGTGTGTTTTTGCATTTACACAACCCCAGCGGATCGACCCAGGTATTGGGGTTGTGGACGTAGCCTTGTACGCGGAGTCCACCGGCGAGTCCGATCGGGTCCGGGCTCAGGTATTGTGCGGTGTCCGGGTCGTAGTAGCGGTGGCGGTTGTAGTGTAGTCCGCTTTCGGCGTCGTAGTATTGGCCGTGGAAGCGCAGGTTGCAAGTAAGTGGCGGTTGGCCTGCGGGCTGCGGTTGTTCGTGTCGGGTGGTCTGTTGTTTGCCCCACAGGTCGTATTCGGCGCGCCAGTGGATGGTTCCGGTCTCGTCCAGCAGGGCGCGCGGCAGGCCGTTCTGTTCGGTGTGCAGGTAGTATAGGGTGTCGTTGTGGGTTTGTGCGATTACTTCGCCGGCGTTGTTGTGGTGGTAGTGGATGGTGCGGGTCTTGTCGGGGGTGCCGTCCGGGTGGGTCGGGATTTCCTGGCTGAGTTGGTCGCCATCCCAGCGGTAGTGGATGGTGGTCGGTCGTGTGGTGTTCTGGCTTTGTTTGCGGATGCGCCGCCCGTACGGGTCGTAGGTGTAGCGCCAGGTCTCGCCGCGTGGGGTGTCGAGCTGGATGAGTTGGTCGTCGCCGTCCCAGTGGTAGGTCCAGGTTTGCGGATTGTGGCTGTCGGCGTGTTCGGTTTTGTGTGTCAGGCGGCCTTTTTTGTCGTGTTCGTAGCGGGTGTCGCCACACTGGTGGATGCGTCCGCCTTGGTGGTAGTGGTGGTGTTGGGTTGTGGTCGTCGGGTGCTGGCGGGTGTGGGGGTCGTGGTGCTGGCGGCGGCTGAGGTCCTGGTTGGCGTTGTAGTGGTTCTGGGTGTGGCGTTCCTGTTGGTTGTGGGTGTGGTGGATGTCGGTGATCTGGTCGTTCGGGTCGTGCCGATAGTGGGTGTGGCCCCAGTAGCGGTCGGTCTGGTGTTCGAGGTTGCCGACCGGGTCGTAGTCGTGGTGGCGGTGGATGTTCGGGGCGTGGCTGTGCTGGCCCGGTTGAGGGTTCGGGATGCGGTTGCCAATGCGTTGTTCGCGTAGTTGGCCGCGCGGGTCATAGCGGTTGTGCTGGCCGTAGCCTGCCGGGCTGGTGCGGCTGGTTTCCTGGCCGTTGCGGTTGTAGGTGTGGTGTAGTGGTGCGTGGTCGTTGTGTTGCTGGCGGATCTGTTGTTGCGCCGGGTTGTAGTGCCAGGTGCTGTGCTGGTCTTCGCTGTCCCAGGCGGTGCGCTGGCCGTCGGCGTTGTAGTGGTGGTGTTGGGTGTGGTCCGGGTGGTGTTCTTGCTGGATGCGTCCGAGTGGGTCGCGGGTGTAGTGGATTTCGGTGTTGGCGTTGCGTGTGCTGCTGAGTTGTCCGGCGGCGTCGTAGGTGTTGTGGGTGTCGGTGGTGTGGCCGTCGGGGCTGTGCTGGGTGGTTCTGATCAGGCGGTCGCCATCATCGTAGGTGTAGGTGGTCTGGCTCTGGTCCGGGTGGCAGGTGCGGATGCGGCGGTCGGCCAGGTCGTAGTCGTGGCGGGTGGTGTCGCCGTTGTAGTTTTGTTCGGCGATCAGGTTGCCGGCGGTGTCGTAGGTGTTGTGCCAGGTGTCGCCGTTGGGTCGGGTGATGGTGTGTAACCGGGCGTTGGGGCCATATTGGTAGCGGGTGGTCTGGCCGAGAGGGTCGGTTTCGCTGTGTTGTTTACCGTAGGGGCCCCAGGTGTAGCGGGTGGTGTGACCGTTCGGGTCGGTGTGGCTATCGGGCTGGCCGAGGGTGTTGTGCGGGGTGTGGGTGGTGTGGCCGAGGGGGTCGGTGTAGGCGCTGGGTTGGGTGTGGTGGCCGGTGTAGTGCCAGCGTTGTTGGTGGCCTTCGGGGTCGCGGTAGTGGGTGAGTCGTCCGAGGCTATCGTGTTGGTAATGGTGCCAATGGCCATCGGCGGTCTGGTGGGTGCGCAGGTTGCCGTGGGCGTCGTAGCGGCTCCGTTGTT
>CAWUJM010000021.1:0-27871 GCA_963922685.1 uncultured Gammaproteobacteria bacterium
CGTTAGGTCGACTAAATCCGGCTTTAAGCCGTAACCTGAAACCACCGGCTTTAGCTGGTGTAGTATTCATTGTATTTTCAGGCCGAAAGTATTTGTCGACCAACCCGGAATTCGACTAAGGTCTTAATCGTGACTTGGTTTCTTCTCCAGAGTATTGATACTGATATGAGGCCAGGTTGTACCAAAAAAATCAATGTTTACGATTTGTGAATATTGTAAAATAAGACGATCACCTGATAACTCATAAATCCAGAACTTGGATTTCATTGAATTTGCCTCGGCGTGTTTTACTATGAAAGGCATATTAGAAATACCAGCTGTTTGATTGCGGGTATCTACTTCCAGTAAAGTTGTACTGCGGATATTTTCTTTTTCTTTGGCTGCTTCTGATTGAAGCAATGCATTAGGTTTTGTGGGGTCAAAACCCTCAAAGCCAGATAATGATTTAAGTTTACCTTTAAACGGATTATCATGATAATGTTTATAAGGCGCAAGATAATTCTTTGTGTCAGTGCTAAATGTTAACGGGGTGTTGAATTTTAGTGGTAAACCACTGATTTCATCAATGGAAATGTAATGATCGGAAATATTATGATCGAAGGAGAAGCCTCCTGATGTTCGCGTATCTCTGTATTTGTGTTTACCTATAGCTAAAACGGCGTTACCATGCGGAATAGTAGCCAGTCTAGCGATGTCAACATCTGGATTTTCCGGATTTTCGCGCATATACAGCCATAGCCCAGTCTCGTGATGAATTTTCTTTTCAGGTTCCTCAGCTTCTCCAACTGCAATTTGTGTTATTTCTTGTGTATAGGATAGAGCAGCACTGAGTTGATCATATTGTTTTGTTTTATTTTCAATAACACCTCTGTTTGCAACCTCAGAGTCAACAACCTCAAAAGTTAAATCTTCATCATATTGATTCAGCAATAGTCGGTAATCTATTGGTTGATTCTTTCTTTTTGCGAAAGGTAATGCAATCATATTCCAGCCCTTTCCTTTACTTTCCCATTTGCCAGGCAAATGTTTTAACGGACCCCAGTTATCTGGGTCGACTTTGTTTTCTTTTTTACCCATTTTTTACTCCATGTTAAAGTAATTTAAAAGCAGAGGTTTTTTATTTCCAGGATTATACTGTATTTTTTCCTAAATATTCAAATGGTGTGCCAACAGTTTTTCCCGGGTATATAGGTGAGGGTGTTTTCATCAGTGCAATTGCCTGATTTTTTAAACGCCACATGATTGTTACAGCATTTCTGATCTCCTGTTTGTGTCGTTCTTTTCCGTTAAAAGCAGAATAAAGATTATTCAGTAAGTCGGTATAGGTCTGATTAAATGCATAAATTGCAGAATGTACCTCAGTGCCTTCGTAATCTGATGCACGAGGGTTATCTGCCATTGGATAAACTTCTTTCCAGTCAATAGGTATAACAGCCCCTTTGGGAGCTTGTCCGATCTGCTGATCTGCTTTGTAGCGTCGACTATGCTGAATTTCGCGAAAACGAGCATAGTGTGTACGCATTTGCCAGCCGTCAGCTAATATGTCGCCATCCAGTAATGGTGGTGATACTTCGTTTTCAGATGCACAGACATGCTGTGATGCGTTATCTTTTAGTATACACTCGTCCACACCTTCGCCCTGTGCAATGATTTCATCAATAGCTTTCAATGCGGAAGCCTGATCAGTTACTGAAAACAGACGACCAGCACCACCATAATATTCGGTTGATGTTATCTGGCAATTTCTTCTTTTTTCTCTGGCTTCACAAAACACATCTTCAGTAGCAAATTTTTTAATCCCACATATAATCGCTTTGTAAAATTCACCTATTGAGGCATAGCCCTGATCAGGTGCCTCACAGGGCGAATGTGGTTCTTCAATTTTAATGAAGGTTTTTACAGACTCCTGAGAAAAACGACGAAGGTGGAGGTTACCGAGATCAGGTAGAAAGAATAATTTACCCGGAAATTGACGAATAATCGGATCTTGCCCGCAGATGGGTTCTATGCCTGGTTTCCCACCTATAGCATTCAGCACATTGGCGGCTAATGCCATATGCAGCATTTCTTCAATGGCGACAGTCTGAATAATACGTGTAGCTACGGTATTCTGCCCTTCCACAATAGAATATAAACCAGTCAGATATATCGGGATTGTGGCCAGCTCTAAACCGATCGCAAATTGCAAATGGTTGCGTAGATCGTTTAAATCTTTAATAGATTCTTTCTGACAGATCATAAGTGTGATGTCCTGTATTTTTGTACGGTATATAATTGTAAAACACTGATAGTTAAGTAACTTTTACTACATTATGTATGTTCAGAAGAACACCTTCGTGCCAGTGACAGTAGCGGTTCTCCTTCAAGATATTTATTAATATTTTCGCCTGCCTGTAATGCCAGAGCAGTCATGGTTAAGGTCGGGTTTGAAGTACCAATAGTCGGCATATTGCCACAGCCGACCATGAATAAATTTTCATGGTCCCAGGATTGTTGGTTATGATTAACGACCGAGTCTTCCGGTGAAAAACCCATACGGTGGGTGCCTGCAACATGGCCAGCGCCTTCGTAGGCGTAGCCTTTGCCTTCATAAATCACATAACCTGGTTTTGATTTGGCATAGTGCGTGTAATCTGTACCAGGATAAAATTCTGCAAAAGCAGGTTCACATTTTGGTTTCTGATCATCGTCTTTTGCATAGACTGATTTTGTTATGCCTAAGTCCTTATGAATCTTCCGGGATACTTCCCGGGCTTGTTTCATAGCAGCTTTGACATAGCCGGGCACATTATAGCTGATCACCGGGCGATGATTGCCTAACTGGTCTTTGTATTTTTCATCAATAGTAACGCGATTATTTTGATCCGGAATCTGTTCAAATTCCCAGGCAATACGGAACTGACGGGGTAGTACTTCATTTAACTTTTTACGCAGGTCTGAGCCCCATGTAAGTGATTTGCTGTTTTTTGCTGGCTCCGACTGCTGTAATAGTGAGTCAAATGTAGAGTATGGTGCGCCGTCCGGAAAGCTCCAGCCCCAGTTACCGATTTCTACTCTGAATGCAGCATGCTTGCTCCGGAAAGCACCGTCTCTGAATGTCGGTATACCAGATGTCGAACCAGGTCCGCGATAAGCACCGATCTTATCCTTCAACAACCCCCAGGTCAGTATAATCGGATGGTCCATTAAATTACGACCTACCTGATCACTTGAGTTGGCTACACCAGAGGCTAATAATAATTTAGCATTTTCAATGGCATGAGCTGCCAGAACAAACACCTTACCCTTTAGTTTAACTGCCTCATATGCTCCGGAGGACTCATCCCGATATTGTTTGCATTCTATATAATCAATTTTATTTTTACAGTTGGTATTTTCAGAATAAATTTTTGAGGCAACTGTTTGCGTGATAATGTCAACCTGAATATTTTTGTTTTGATTTTTACCATAATCGCGTTGCAGCGCATTCAGTGTTTTCAGTGCATTATATTTTGCCTGCACAGGACAAATCGGTATGCAGCTGGAGTTACCCTCGCAACGCTGACCTTGCGACGAGTTGCCAACCGCACCAACAGGTGTATAACTACCTCGCGGTGTCGAATTGCGTGCTGCCGGTGTGCTTGTGACTTTAATTTTAAAGTTTTCTTCAGGATCAGAAAATTTGACTTCTGTCTTATGCAGTTTTTTACTTAGGTAGGTATCTAAATAGCTTTGTGGCACACTTTCCATCGGGTAGTCGTAATTGCAACCGAAATATTCTTCTCTTTGTTGTTTTGTTTTTACTCCCGGGTAATGTTGATCTGCTACGTTAGCAGAAACACCGATGATCTCATGTTCGGCTTCTTCATAATATTTTTTCAGATCCTGATATGTGATTGGCCAGTCAACACCATGGCCATAGCGTGTTTTCAGTTCAAAGTCACTGGGTAGCATGCGCGGGGTTGTTCCCAACCAGTGCAGAGTGGTTCCTCCCAACGCTCTGGTATAAGAGCTTAAGAAAGGTAGTGGGCCTCTTTGTACCAGATAACCTGATCTACTGGAAATTCTTTCATTTTCTTCTGCTTTCCCGGTCATCTGTTTTGCATCAGTTTCATTCGGTTGCGGTGCATTCGGGTTATCGGCGTAAGGTGAGTTGGGTAACTTAGCCTTCTTTTTATGGTAAGCTAATACATGCGACATATATTTATCAGCACTCATGCCGGTATTGCGGCCTGCTTCTACGATAGCTATTTTTAATTTACGGTTTGGCTGAGCCTTTGCCTCTTTGATAATTTTTTTTGCCACTGTGGCACCGGCTATTCCGCCGCCGATAATAACGACGTCATATTCCAGATATTCTGATTCTACACTACAATTCATATTTTATCTCCTTGGGAACGTTATATTTTTCGGGGTATTTATGTTGTATATTAAGTATGGTTATGACTTCCTGCCAGATTCAGGAAATAATGGAAGCTTTGGTTTTCCTGATTCCGTTTTCAGTGATGACTGTATGTGTCGGCGCGAGGTGTGCCGTATTAGCTTCTGTTACTCAATAATGATTCCGGATTAACAGACCAGGCACCAAAGCCTTGTTGTTTTGCTCCCATCGGATGTGCTCCGGCTGCAATCCATATCAGACTTTCCTGATAAGACTGCGGGCTGACAATGTGGTCTACGTCAAATGACGTGGCACCATAAACATTGCGCCACTCTTGTGGTAGCTGTTTCCATTCACCGAGATACCAGAGACGAATGATATTTCTGGCAACCGGACCATAGCGCTCATTATGAAGAATAGAATATTCTATATCATCTTCTGTGTTTGGCAGGTCATGGTAAGCAGCCAGAAATTGCCCCATTTCCCGCTCACCTATGATCAGGTTGATTTTGTCATAGTAAACTTCCAGCATGCCAGTGCCTGATAGCTCTGTTTCTGAAAATCCGCTTAAATGAGCCGATAGATCTGAAAAGATTGCCAGTGCCTTTAGTTTCCCCTGACTGTCTGAACTATTTTTCTCCAATGTTTTTCTCCTTATAAAATGCAGGCCATCTTCATTTAACTGTGAGCTGGCGAGTTAAAGATCAGTCGACAATACTTTTTTATTTTCTGCGGTATTTGCAAAAAAAAGGACCTGATTATAACCTATATTAGTAACTTCGGGCAACCCGGCTGGTTATGCCGGTAAATAACGTATAAGGCAGGGTTTGTGCCCAGATGGCAACCTGGTCTGCTGGCAGGCCTTGGCCCCATAGTGTGACCTGGTCACCAATCCGGGCCGGGATATCAGTCAGGTCGATGCTCAGCATGTCCATTGAAATGCGACCGACGATACGTGCCGGTTGCTGGTTGATCAGAACGTACGCATCCTCTGAGATATTACGTGGGTAGCCATCACCATAGCCGATGCCGACCATGCCGATCCGATGGGTCTGGTGTGCCTGCCAGATACCGTTATAGCCGACCCGGTCACCGGCCTGTATCTGGCGTAGTGCCAGTAAAGGCGCGGTGAGTGTCATGACCGGTTGCAGTCCGTAGCGGTTATCTGCCTGTGTGGGATCCGGCGCAGCACCATACAGCATCAGACCGGGGCGCACCCAGTCAGCATGACTGGCGGGCCAGTGCAGGATCCCGGCAGAATTGGCAATGGTCTGTGGCAGATCGTATCGTTTGCGTAGTGTTGCCATCTGATCCAATTGTTGCTGCACACTAGTGTCAGTCGGGTCATTCGCGTTGGCCAGGTGGGTCATCAGGCCGATCAGCCGACTGTGTTCGCAGTAGCGTAATTGTTGTACTGCCGTATCGACCTCAGTCGGTGCCAGCCCCAACCGATGCATCCCGGTATTCACCTTCAGCCAGCAGCGGACCGGTTGCCGGGTGTGACGTAATAGTGTGATCTGGGATGCCTGGTGGACCACCAGTTGCAGGTTCAGATGAGCGGCCAGGTTCAGTTCTTCCCGGTCATTCACGCCTTCCAGCAGCAGGATATTGGTTGTGATATCTGCCTCACGCAGGCTCACGGCTTCATGCAGGCGTGCTACGGCGAGCATGTTAACCTGATCCTGCACGGCCTGTGCGACCAGTAGCAGGCCATGTCCATACGCATCTGCCTTGATCACGGCGATGATCCGGCGTCCGGGTGCCAGCTGGCGTACCCGGGCCAGGTTATGTTGCAGGGCGTGCAGATCAATGCTGGCCTGCGGGCGCCAGTCGGTCACAGACTTGTCTCGTAGGTATCCTGAGCGAAGTTATCAAACCGGGTGTACTGACCCTGAAAGGTCAGGTAAACGGTGCCGATCGGGCCGTTGCGTTGTTTGCTGATGATGATTTCGGCTTTCCCTTTGTCCTGAGTATCTTCGTTGTATACTTCATCCCGGTAAATAAAGGTGATCAGGTCCGCATCCTGCTCAATCGCACCCGACTCACGCAGATCGGACATCACCGGGCGTTTGTTCGGGCGTTGTTCCAGCGAGCGGTTCAGTTGTGACAGGGCAATGACCGGCACATTCAGCTCCTTCGCCATCGCCTTTAACGAGCGCGAGATGGTGGACAGTTCGGTGGCGCGGTTTTCTTTGTTATCCGCTGCCTGCATCAGTTGCAGATAATCAATGATCACCAGACCGAGTGCCTTGTGCTCACGTTGCAGGCGGCGGCAGCGGGCACGCAGTTCGGTCGGGTTCAGGGCTGGTGTGTCATCAATAAATAATTTTGCCTGACTGAGCAGATTGACTGCTGAGGTGATGCGTGGCCAGTCATCGTCATTCAGTTTACCGGAACGAATGGACTGCTGGTTGATGCGTCCGAGCGAGGATAACATCCGTAACACCAGTTGTTCGCCCGGCATTTCCATCGAAAAAATGGCTACCGGCAGCTTAGTTGACAGGGCGACATATTCAGCGATATTCATGGCGAAGCTGGTCTTGCCCATGGATGGGCGTCCGGCCACGATGATCAGGTCGGCGTTCTGCAGGCCCAGTGTCTTGTGGTCAAAATCATGAAAGCCGCTGGCCAGTCCGGTCAGTTCCTTACCACTGCTGAACAGTTCTTCAATCCGGTCAATGGTTGCGGCGAGTAGTGTATTGACCGGCTTGAATCCGGCTCGCCCGCGCGCATGTTGCTCTGCGATCCGGAATACTTCCGCTTCGGCCAGATCCAGCAGTTCATTTACCCGGCGGCCCTGTGGACGATATCCGCTTTCGGCAATCTGATTTCCGACCTGAATCAGTTGCCGCGTGACCGAATGCTCGCGTACGATGCGGGCATAGGAGGGCACGTTAGACGCATCCGGGGTATCGTTTGCCAGGGCACCCAGATACGGCATCCCGCCGACATCGTCCAGCTGGTTGCTGCGCTCCAGTGATTCGGCAAGCGTGACGATATCAAATGGCTGGTCGTCTTCGTCCAGTTGCCGGATCGCAGCGAACAGGAGCTGGTGTTCACGCCGGTAAAAATCTTCTGCGACCACCTGATCCGCGATCTTTTCCCACGCCTGATTATTCAGCATCAGACCGCCCAGTACAGCCTGTTCTGCCGGAATGGAATGGGGTGGCACACGCAGTGCATCCACATCCGGGTCGCCACTCGGCGGAATGGGTTCTTCTGCATGTGGTGGTATTTCGTCAATCAGGTCGCTGGACATAGGTGCTATCAGGCGGGTCTGTGGTGGGGGTTTGTAAAAGAGTCAGTGCAATACAGTTGTATGGCGACTCGTTGTAGTGTCCTGGCATATGTTTTTTCTGTTTGTTGCGTCTCGAATGGCCTTTTCTGTATTGTCATCCTGTAGTTCAAATTCATCCAGAAGATAGACATTATTCTGTTTGACATGCAACTGGCCGGTGGTGGGTCAGATGTGTTGTGGATACAAATGTCAAGCTGAAAATTACATATAGCATCTTGAAAAACCAGTACTTTTATTTGTGATTTCCAATTGATTTACACAAAAACACATCTTTGACCCACTACCCTACAGCCGTTGTTGCAGATAGACCTGGCGGCAGCTGCTCTCGAGTAAATCGGTGCCGCGTATCACACAGGGCGGCAAGGTAGGCAGACTGGTGCTGATATTGTACGGGTTCCTGCCAGCGGAATCCCAGTTGGCGTAATGTCCGGATAATCTGCGCGGTAGCGTCCGGACGGCAACGCGCCTGATCAATGTCATCTATCCGTAACAGCCAGTCTCCCTGATGCTGCCGGGCTTCCAGAAAGCTCGCCATCGCCGTGACCAGTGAGCCCAGATGCAGTGGCCCGCTTGGCGTGGGCGCAAAGCGTCCCCGGTAGGATACAGGCATGGTTGCTTCTCCTGTTCAGCACCCGCACCTGCAGGGCCACCTGAACTAAAAATCGTAAGTAGCATAAGCCCGCTACCGAACAGTATATTTAATGAAATCTCTTTCTTTGAAGCTCCAGATCATAAGGCCATGTTCTTTATGGTTTATAGCGGCATGATTATCTGAAATATAAGGATGGCCGGAAAGTATATTCATTTGTATATGTGCATCTGTTTCTTTTCCGTACTTGCTGCGGGAGATATCTTCTATATACTTCTCAAGAAGAAATTCAGATGAAAAAATGCTTGTTAAAATAGTCGCAAAGAATGCGGAGTATAATCTCATCGGGGTCAGGCATTGGTATCGCTGCATGATATAAACAGAAAGCGATATAGCAAAAAAGAAAAATACCACTGAAGGATAAACGATATCCGAATACTGAGTTAATAATAAGAAAATGACTTCAGAATAAATAAAAAGAAAGACAACTGTAGCGGACAATATGAAACAAAAAAGTGCGCTGGGTATATTTTTCCAATGTTCTTTTCGGAAAAGTTTCTGTATATAGATAAATAATATATAAGCACTCAGAAGGTATAAGATGAAATAATGATATGTGCTTAAAAAAACAAAAAAACCAATTAAGCTGCCTGCCAGAACGATGAAAAATTCTGATTTTTTCTTTCTGAATTGATTCGACAGAAGTGAGTACAGGATATAATGTACAGGCAGGATGATGCCAATCACATAAATCATTATCCCAATGTATGCAGGAATTGTCATATCTTTTTTCCATAGGTGCAGAAATAATACTCCCTGGCATAGTGCACGGGCATTTCACCATCAGGATATGACGAACTGGGTTCATGCCATTGTACATATTTTTTATCTGAGTCCAGAGAGTATGCGATAGATCTGGGGAAAGAGTACCCCTGAATACTCGAATCTTCAAGATAGATTTGTGATGTAATCGTGCCGTGTTCCCAGTTTCCCGAATCTGGTGCATTCCAGTTGTTTCCCAGTATGCGTATACCAGAGTTATGGAAAAAACTATCGCCATCAGCTATCCAGCTATAAGTATCACTCTGATAGACAAGCTTTCCCTTAACAAAATAACTGTCATCCTCACAAACAATGATATTACCTTCTGCTATAATGGCTGACACACGGCCAAATGGCCAGGCCTTTGTTTTAATCGCTTCAGATGCATCACTATTAAATGCATGACGTCTGATTCCGTCATTCCAGCCCGGGTCCGGCCATGTGAAAGATAGTGAAATACATGGATTGCTTGCAGCTCTCTGATACCATTCTGACATGCCACCCGCAGGATTGTTAATGCTACTGTTTATCTGCTCTCCAATATCAACAGATTCTTCCATTTCCCATATCCTGGGATCGACGACATAGTCGCCTGAACCAAAGTTAAACTGGTCCTGTACAGCCTCAGAGGTTTGTACTTCAGATACGTCTGCTCTGGTCAATGTTCCCCATTTTCCATAAGTACTGCTGCCACTCCTGGGCTGAGTCAGGTTTTCTGTTCTGATATAATTGTCAAATTTTTGTTTACAGTCACTTTCCCGGTGACAGCTGGCGATGCCTGTTTTCAGGTTGATGTTGTCACTGAACTGACTCAGATCTGGCTTCTGACTGGCCATGTCAGCGACACACTGAAGCCATTTTTCATATTGATCTATTCGAGGCAGGACCTTCCTGCGGGATACAGCAAGGCCGCCATGCTCGCCAGATGGGCCGTCGTGATGGTATTTATATATGTATTCCTCCTTCTTGTGACGTCTTTTTGCCAGGTTTTTATTGTCTATGAAATGTCTGACTAAGGCCGTTGCCTGTGCCTGTACATCCCAGCGGTTGGCATCTGTCAGGCCGTAGCTTGCCCCTGTTGTATTAATAAATTGCCCGAGTCCTGATGCTGAAGTGGTGCCAGCAGCCGCATCTGGATTGAATTTGGACTTAACATGCGCAATGGCAAGCACATGTGCACTCTATCTTTGGTTAAGACCAGCAGACTGTGCTGCCGCAACCAGCAGATGTATAGCATTTTTTTAGTGGCCACCGATGCATCGCCATAAATCCTTGAATTTCCCGGATACTGTCTGCCTCCTTGTGCAATTGGTTCGTTATAATGACTATACGATGCAATCCGGTTTTTTCTGTAACCAAGACCTTTTTCGGGCAAGAGTTGATCAAGCAATTGGTCGCATGTCATGCATCATTTCTCCTTATCGTCACATGAGATGAGAGATGTATCCTGTTCACCTACCCATGGAATTTGAAAAAGATCTATGCCTGGTTGATTCTCAATATCGTGCAGCAGGTTTTTTGACTCAGATGAATAAAGGTCAATTCTTTTACCTGATACGGTATAAAAATTTCCACTAAGACATCGGGCACATGATCTGTTACCCAGAGAATAAATAACTGAAAAATAGTTTCCTGCTCTGGTTTTATAACATACTGCAGATTTTGGTGTGTACTGATCGGCAGGAACCACCCAATCATGGGTCGGATGTCCGGGAAGATTTATTGTTTCGCCATTTTGCGTATTCATCACTGCTTTATTAGTATTACAGTACCCGATTTCTTTATCCGGAATATTCCGGTCATGTCCGCAAACGATTTCTATCGTGGCACTGCCACACATAACACGTATAGATGTCACTAAAGATTGATTTGCGACACTGTTCTTTACACAAAAAACGATTAAAAAATATTCATAATACGAAGCATAAACACGCCTGTCTGGTTTCAGATTATCATGTTATGCTGCTGACGGACAGATCAGTGTGCCCGGATCTGGCCACCATGATCTATGATCTGATTTCGCAGCAGGCACGGAAAAATGGTGTGTGGTATATCCTCTTTCTGTCAGAGAGTTCCGGTATAATCTGAGTGTGCTTTGTGTCTGGTTAACCGGCACTTCCGGAAAAGAGGTGCACGGATGTTAACGTTCTTAACGGATTCCGGAGGCAGGAAACGGCATGTCAGTCCATAGTCTGCAGAATAGTTTTCTGGTCGCCATGCCGGTGCTGCATGATACTGTCTTTGCCCGTGCGGTGATTTATCTGTGTACGCACACCGAGCATGGTGCGCTGGGTGTGGTGGTCAATCATCCGACAGAACATACTTTATCTGATCTGCCGGATGTCTCAGGTACCCCGGCACTGACCGGCAGCGAGGTGCCTGCGCCAACGATTTTTGCGGGTGGGCCGATTGAAAAACAGCGGGGTCTGGTCCTGCATTCACCGGGGGCGCAATGGGAGGCGACATTGTGTGTGGACGCTACGCTGCGGATCACAACATCGCGTGATATTCTGCAGGCACTGGCACGTGGTGAAGGGCCGGAGCAATATCTGATTACGCTGGGCTATACGGGTTGGCAGGCGGGTCAGCTGGAAAAAGAAATCCGCGATAATATCTGGCTGACCTGTCCGCTGGACAGCCGCATATTGTTTGATACGGCACCAGCTCAGCGCTGGCAGGCCGCTGGTGCCCTGCTGGATATCGACATTCATATGATCAGCAGCCAGGCAGGTCATGCCTGAGTTGGTGCTGGGGTTTGATTATGGTACCCATAAAATCGGCGTTGCCAGTGGCCAGACACTGACCAGAACGGCCAGCCCACTGATGACTTTATGCTGCCGTCATGGTCAGCCAGACTGGCAACAGGTCGCCGGATTGTTGCAGACCTGGCAGCCGACTGCACTGGTGGTGGGACATCCGTTTGAGATGACAGACCGCGAAGCAGCTCATGCACCAGCGGCTAAGAAGTTTGCCCGCCGACTGCACGGGCGTTTTCACTTACCGGTACACTTGGTGGATGAGCGGTTGACGACGCGCGAGGCCTGGTCACAACTGGGTGCTGTGGCGGCAAAAGATGTCACGAAAGTTGATGCACAGGCGGCTAAGCTGATTGTCGAGACCTGGCTCGCGCAGCAGGAGACCGGTACCTCAGGATGTCTTTAATTCTGGCAGCGCAATATGGCGTAATCTGGGGTCAGAGCTGCTTTTCATCCGGTGTGCAATGAATGCCAGCTGTTCGGTGGCGGAACTGAGACGGCAGCTCTTCAGCAGTGCCCGGTCCGTCAGCACCCACTGACGCGGCACATTGTGCTGACGTGCCTGTCGCTCGCGCCAGGCTGCCAGTGGTTTCAGCCGTTGCCGCTCGTCAGCGCGTAATCTGTTATGTCCTCTGATCCTGCGCCATATCTCATCTGGTGGTGGGAAATAGGTCTCCGCCTGATGTAACGGTGCCTGGCGTTGTGCCAGCTGTTGTGTTTGTTCTGTCGACAGGGCCGCAGATAAACGAGTGTACAGTCTGCCCAGATAAACAACATCATCCAGCGCATAACGGATTTGTTGGCTGCTCAGAGGGCGGGCTGCCCAGTCAGCCAGGGACTGGTCTTTGCTCAGGGTAATATCCAGTAGTGACTGTACCAGATGGGCATAGCTCAGTTGTTGCCCGTAACCCAGTACATCAGCAGCGGATTGGGTATCAAAAAACGGGGTCGGGATATGTTGCCACTGGTATTGAAAGATTTCCAGGTCCTGACGTGCCGCATGCCATATCTTCATGCTGCCAGGATCAGAGATCAGTGTCAGCAGCGGGTCCAGGTGTGTCATGAGTTGTGGCAGATCAATGCAGGCCGCATGCGCCGCATTGCTGATCTGTAACAGGCACAGTTGCGGATAATAGGTCTGGTCGCGGATAAATTCGGTATCCAGTGCCAGCCAGGGACTGCCGCGTAGTTGTGCACACAGTTTGTCGAGTGCGGCAGGCTGCATGATGATGTGTTCTATCACCGGTTGTCTGTACCGTATCGGGTGTGCACATAATCACGCACGATCTGCTGGAATTCTGCCGCGATATGGTCACCCTTCAGTGTCACAGTCTTTCTGCCATCGACATACACAGGAGCGACCGGACGCTCACCGGTGCCGGGCAGGCTGATCCCGATATTGGCCTGTTTACTCTCACCCGGGCCATTCACCACACAACCCATCACGGCCACATCCATGTGTTCCACTCCCGGATACTGTTTGCGCCATTCCGGCATCCGGGCCCGCAGATAGCCCTGAATATCCTGGGCTAACTGCTGGAAATAGCTGCTGGTGGTGCGTCCGCAACCGGGACAGGCAGTTACCATGGGCATAAAGGCGCGTAACCCCATGGTCTGCAGGATTTCCTGAGCAACACGCACTTCCTGGGTACGGTCCCCGCCGGGTTCCGGAGTCAGTGAGATACGGATCGTATCACCAATCCCCTGCTGTAGCAGCACCGCCAGTGCCGCAGTGGAGGCCACAATGCCTTTCGTGCCCATGCCGGCTTCAGTCAGACCCAGATGCAGTGCGTAATCGCAGCGTTCGGCCAGCAGCTGATAGACCGCGATCAGATCCTGTACCCGGCTCATTTTGCACGACAGGATGATACGGTTGCGTGGCAGACCGATCGTTTCTGCCTGTTCAGCACTCTGCAGGGCGGAGTGCACCATAATTTCACGCATGATGCTGCCGGCATCCAGTGGTTGTGCGGAGTGCGCATTTTTATCCATCATCCGGGTGACCAGGGCCTGATCCAGCGAGCCCCAGTTGACACCGATGCGCACCGGTTTGTCGTAGCGCAGCGCGGTCTCAATCAGGCTGGCATACTGCTGGTCTTTCTTTTTGCCGGTACCGACATTGCCCGGATTGATCCGGTATTTTGCCAGTGCCTGTGCGCAATCCGGGTAATCAGCCAGCAGTTTGTGCCCGTTATAGTGAAAATCACCAACCAGTGGGGTATTGACGCCGGCCTGATCCAGTGCGGCCCGGATTGTCGGCACAGCGGCAGCGGCAGCAGCGTTATTCACCGTGATACGTACCAGCTCGGAACCGGCCTTTGCCAGCTGACGAACCTGGTTCACAGTGGCAGTGATGTCTGCCGTGTCCGTATTGGTCATGGACTGAATCAGGATCGGCGCAGTACCACCGATCGTGTACTGGCCAACGGTGACGGGAAGGGTCGCGTGGCGTGGCATAGGTTGTGTGGTTCAGATGTTGATTTATGCTTATCAGCAGGTTGTTAGTCTGTTTTGCGGTGATGATAGTTTTTCAGATAATGCAGCAATGTCGTAACCCGGTGTTTTATCATCATTGTCCGATAACCCCCCCTTGAAATTACCGCCGAGCTGCCATAATCTGTCTTATTCCAGTTGCGTGTTATAAAATCGAATTCTGCGTCCCGATACATCAACCATCTGCGCTGCGATTGTTGTAAAGATGCCTGAGACTCACTGTCAAGGCATCGCATGATAAGGCGATACGCGATGTTCAGTTCTTTGTCTAAAAATTCCTCATATTCTGCATATACCTGTACATAGTTCAGGGTGCCATGAACTTCCTGCGCAATTCTGTCTTCATAGGCGCGAGCCTGATTTAAGAATACATTCACATAATCCGGTGCATCGGGATTATCAATGCCGGAAGTTGTGCCTGTATAAAGCACAACAACGAATAAAACCGATACACCGAAGATTTTCTGCATCAGAAATGCCTTCATTTCTCTACCATGTTTTATAGATATTCTGCGAATAAATGTTCCACTCTGCATTTCGTCTGTTCATTAATCCCTGCATCACTTTCCCCTGAGATTTGTTCCAGGCTTTCCAGGCTGATTCCAGATCCGGGTAACTTGTTGTTGCTGCCGGATCGTTAACCAGTTTCAGTACAGAAGATGTACCGAATGCACTGATGCCGATATTGAATGTCAGGATAACCAGTGCATCGAATTGATGCTGTGACAGGTCAGAGGTCACTTTTTCGTTGACGGCATTTGCAAAGGGTAGCAGGTCCTTTCTGAACAATTCATCTGCCTGAGTCATATTGATACCATTTTTGTAGGTATCCCATTCACTTGTACTGATCAGATGACCATATCCGATCGTAGCACCTTTGACCCAGGCAGTAATCTTTTTGCCGGTCTGGTCATCATAAGGCTGCAGGCTGAGTTGTTCTATTGATTTCAGCAGATTTTCGCCTTTAGTGCTTAACTGATGTGTATGTTCGCCCTGATCCGGTGATGTACTATCTTTCGCCAGTGCTGTCATGGTCCCGCCGTTCGGGTCAACACGGCCATCCGGATGAACCATCCCGACGATGTCTTTCTGAAAGGCTTCAATCCGGCTGATCGTCTGCGGACCCACTAAGCCATCAACCTGTAATGGTGTGGTGTGCGGTGGCATCGGATGCTGATTCAGCAGTTGCTGAACCACTTTCACATCAGCAGAGTTGTTTTTTCCGCTGCGTCCGACTGAATTAAGTATCGTTTGCATAATAGTCTCCTCAATAAAGAGATGTATCAATTGAAGTCTCGGCGCAGGTCAGTGACTTGACCGGAGCTGGCATTTTATCAGAGAATATGCGGCTGTTTGATTTTGTCTCATGATGATTGATAAAATCTTTTCTGAATAAGGAGTTACGGTATGCCTGAAGAAGGCGTAAACCTGCAGAAACGGCGCTTTCTCACCACGACCACGGCAGTCGTCGGGGCAATTGGTGCTGGTTTTGCCGCAGTGCCATTTATTGCCAACTGGCAACCCTCACAACGCGCACGGGCAGCGGGTGCACCGGAAGAAGCCGATATCAGCGGCCTGGCTGCAGGTGGCCTGCTGCGGGTGAAATGGCGTGGTAAGGTCTGCTGGATTGTGCGGCGTACACCAGAACAGCTCGCTGAACTGCAGGCACTGGACAGTCAGCTGGCCGATCCGGACTCCCTGGCTTCCAGACAACCGGTGTATTGCACAAATCCGCATCGCTCCATCAAACCGGACTATTTCGTTGCCATCGGTATCTGCACCCATCTGGGCTGCTCGCCCACCTTCCGTCCGGAAGTTGCTCCGGCAGATCTGGGTGCCGACTGGCAGGGTGGCTTTTACTGCCCCTGTCATGGCTCTAAATTTGATATGGCAGGACGTGTGTATGCCGGGGTGCCCGCGCCCACCAATCTGGAAATACCACCGCATCGTTACCTTTCAGACGATGTCATCCTGATTGGTGCAGACGGAGGCGATGTATGAGCGTGCTGAACTGGATTGACCAGCGCTTTCCGGCCACTAAGGTCTGGAACGAACATCTGGCTGAATATTATGCGCCGAAAAACTTTAACTTCTGGTATTTCTTCGGCTCACTGGCACTACTGGTACTCATCAACCAGATTGTGACCGGTGTCTGGCTGGCGATGGCGTATAAGCCCTCTGCCGCCGAGGCATTTGCATCGGTCGAATATATCATGCGCGATATGGAATACGGCTGGCTGATCCGCTATCTGCATTCGACCGGCGCATCCGCCTTTTTCATTGTGGTCTATCTGCATATGTTTCGCGGGCTGATCTACGGTTCGTATCGTAAACCGCGTGAACTGGTCTGGATCATCGGACTGGTGATCTATCTGATTATGATGGCGACCGCCTTTTTCGGCTATCTGTTGCCCTGGGGTCAGATGTCTTACTGGGGTGCTCAGGTGATCGTCAACCTGTTTGCTGCTGTACCCTTTGTGGGTGAAGACCTGTCGGTCTGGATCCGGGGTGATTACGTGATCTCAGACGCGACCCTGAATCGCTTTTTTGCCCTGCATTTTCTGTTGCCATTTGTGTTAGTCGCGCTCATCTTCGTGCATATCGTTGCCCTGCATAAGGTGGGCTCGAACAACCCGGATGGTATAGAGATCAAACAGAACAAAGATGAACGGGGTATTCCGAAAGACGGTATCCGCTTCCATCCGTATTACACGGTGAAAGATACGCTCGGCGTCGGCGTTTTTCTGATCTTTTTTACAGCGGTGGTCTTTTTCTGGCCGGATCTCGGCGGGTTATTTCTGGAAGCACCGAATTTTGAGCCGGCGAATCCGCTCAAGACGCCGGAACATATTGCACCTGTCTGGTATTTCACGCCGTTTTACGCGATGTTGCGTGCAATACCGCCGATGTTCGGTTCTCAGTTTCCGGGCGTTCTGGTGATGTTTGCGTCTATCCTGATCCTGTTTGCTCTGCCCTGGCTGGATCGCAGTCCGGTGAAATCAATCCGCTATAAAGGCGGTATCTTCAAACTGGCCATTGTGGTGTTTGCGGTCAGCTTCGTGATTCTGGGCTATCTGGGGATGATTCCCTCAACCCGGATGATTCTGGGACTGGAGGCTTCACTCTGGGCGCAGATCTTTACCGGCCTGTATTTTCTGTTCTTTATCCTGATGCCCTGGTATTCCGGACTGAGCCAGGCACAACCGGTTCCGGAGAGAGTGACCACATGAGCCAGAAACAACTGATGAACCGCCTGTTCGCCTGTGCAACGGCTGCTCTGTGTTATCTGCTGCCGGCCACCGCCTATCCGGCCGGCGGCAGTACGGTGCCCCTGCTGGATGCACAGGTCAATCTGAATAACCAGGTAGCGATACAGCGTGGTGCCCGGTATTTTGTGAACTATTGTATGGGCTGTCATGCGGCTGAATATGTCCGGTACCAGCTGCTGGAGAATACCGGTCTGACAGCGCAACAGATCAAAGACAATCTGATCTTTGACGGCGGCAAGGTGAGCGACCTGATGAAGACGGCATTGCCGCAACAGGATGCGATTACCTGGTTCAGCGGCCCGGTACCGGACCTGACGCTGACTGCGCGGATTCGCGGTGGTGCAGACTGGATCTATACCTACCTGAAGGGCTTTTATGCTGATCCGGCCCGTCCGCTGGGCACTAACAACACCCTGTATCCGAATGTCGGGATGCCGAATGTATTATGGGCACTGGAGGGCATCAAAACCCCGGTCTACCGTTATCAGGTCAGGCATCAGGGCGCACTGGTGCGTGAGTTTGCTGATGAACCCGCTGCACTCGCTTATGTGCAGCAACAAGGCGCTGGATACAAACTGGAAAAGGTTGTGGATCATCTGGTCACAACGCAACCGGGCACCTTAAGCGAGGCTGAGTTCGATCAGGTCGCGCGTGATATCTCAGCCTTTCTGGGCTATATTGCCGAGCCGATGAAACAGGAACGGCAACAGCTGGGCTGGTGGGTATTGCTGTTCCTGAGTGTATTTTCTGCGCTGGCCTATTTTATGAAGAAGGCCTGGTGGGAAGATATCCACTAACAGAATCATTATGGTATTCGTGTCAGCATGCCCCGGATGATGTTCTCCGGGGTGCGCCATAAACCGATCTGTCTGACCCCGGTCTATGGATTCCGCGACTTCGCGCGGAATGACGCTGTGTCAGTCTTAAGCTGACGCTTTCGGTTCCTGAGCAGGATAATGCCGCACCGTGGGTTCCGCCTGATCAATCCGTAAAAAAGTCAGCTGCTGGCCCCAGACACACCCGGTGTCCAGCGCCCAGACATTGTTCGCCGCGTGATAGCCCAGAGTAGACCAGTGTCCGCTGACGATACGGGTCTCTCTGCTGGCCCGGTGCGGATGACTGAACCAGGGCTGAGCTGCTCCGTCCGACTGGGTGCCCGGTCTTCCTTTTTCGGAAAGGATCAGAACACCGTCCGCCCGACAATACCGCAGTCGGGTGAAACAGTTGGTGATATAACGCAACCGGTCCATCCTGGTCAGGGTATCCGACCAGGTGTCCGGTTTATGTCCGTATAACTCAGCCAGATAATCAGCAGCTCCGGTGCCGCGCAGGACCTGTTCCACCTCGGCAGCACGGGCGAGTGCCTGAGTCAGGTTCCATTGCGGTGGCAGACCGGCGTGCAGCATGGCAAAATTCAGTCGGGCATCCCAGTGCAGTAAGGGGCGTTGCTGCAACCAGTGGATCAGTTCGCCGCTGTCCGGGGCCTCCAGTACCGGATTCAGGTTGCTCCGGTCCGCATATTTCAGATTACCGGCGGCCAGTGCCAGCAGATGCAGGTCATGATTACCCAGTACGGCCACCACGGCATTGCCCAGCTGGTGCAGCAGGCGTAATACCTGTAAGGAAGCCGGACCACGATTCACCAGATCACCCGCACACCATAACGTATCCTGTGCCGGATCAAAACGCATTTGAGTCAGGGCGTCATCCAGCGTAGCATAACACCCCTGAATATCACCAACGACGTAGGTTGCCATCGGGCTTAATGCAGCGTACGGGGAATGGAGAGTGTAAAGCGGTCAATTGGCACCAGAAAGCATTCGCCGGCGTCTGTTTCCATCTCATATTCTCCTTCCATCGTATTCACCGGCGTTTCTAACATGGCACCGCTGGTATAACGAAACCGGGTGCCGGGTTGCAGACACGGTTGTTTGCCCACCACACCATCACCTGCCACTTCCCGCGCCTGACAGTCTGAGTCCGTGATCAGCCAGCGTCGGCGTCGTAAGGTGACCGGTACCTCACTCAGATTGCTGATCGTAATCGTGTAGGCAAACGCATACCGGTTATCTTCCGGTGTGGATTGTTCTTCAAGATAAAAGGTCTCGGCCTCTACCCTGACTGGATATCGATGCATAACAGTGCTTTTCTGGTCGTTAACAAAAATTCTGACAGGTGCAGCAAGGCACCCCCTAAGTATTATCGCGATGTTTCACCCTGATAGCTACCAGGTGATTGTGGTCGGTGGTGGCCACGCCGGCACCGAAGCCGCCCTGGCCGCAGCGCGCATGGGCGCTGCCACCCTGTTACTGACCCACAGCATAGATACGCTTGGCCAGATGAGTTGCAACCCGGCGATTGGCGGTATCGGTAAGGGTCATCTGGTGAAAGAAATTGATGCACTCGGTGGTCTGATGGCGACTGCTGCAGACCAGGCTGGCATTCAGTTCCGGATCCTGAATGCCCGCAAGGGTCCGGCGGTGCGGGCCACCCGCGCTCAGGCGGACCGGATCCTGTACAAAGGTGCGGTGCGTACTGCATTGGAACAACAGCCGAATCTGGATATCTTTCAGCAAAGTGTCGACGACCTGATTCTGGAACAGGATCGTATCGCAGGCGTGGTGACCCGTATGGGCCTGAAGTTCCGGGCACCAGCCGTGGTATTGACGGTCGGCACCTTTCTGGGCGGACGTATCCATATCGGCCAGGAACAACAAACCGGCGGGCGGGCTGGCGATCCGCCAGCGAACCGGCTGGCTGCCCGCCTCCGCGAGCTGCCATTCCGGGTGGCACGACTCAAGACCGGCACGCCGCCCCGTCTGGATGGACGCAGTATTGATTATGCCGCATTAACTGCGCAACCGGGCGATCAGCCGACGCCCGTCTTTTCCTGTCGGGGTACAGTGGCGCAACATCCACGCCAGGTTTCCTGTCACATTACCCACACCAATCCGCAGACCCACGAGATTATCCGGCAGGGTTTATCCCGTTCTCCCTTGTATACCGGCGTCATTGATGGGGTCGGTCCGCGTTACTGCCCTTCGATTGAAGACAAGATTGTCCGCTTTGCGGACCGGACATCGCATCAGATCTTTCTGGAGCCGGAAGGACTCAGCAGCCATGAAGTGTATCCGAATGGTATGTCCACCTCGCTGCCATTCGATGTCCAGTGGGCATTGGTGCGTTCGGTACCTGGCCTGGAACAGGCCAGGATGACCCGCCCCGGTTATGCGATTGAATATGATTTTTTTGACCCGCGCGATCTGCATCCGACATTACAGACCCGAACGATCCGGGGGTTGTTCTTTGCCGGTCAGATCAACGGCACCACAGGCTATGAAGAAGCCGCTGCACAAGGTCTGCTGGCCGGAATCAACGCGACCCTGATGGTACGCGAACAGGCACCCTGGTATCCCCGGCGTGACCAGGCCTATCTGGGTGTGCTGGTAGACGACCTGATCACGCGCGGTACTCAGGAACCGTATCGTATGTTCACCTCACGCGCAGAATATCGCTTATTACTGCGTGAAGACAATGCTGATCTGCGCCTGACCGAACAGGGCCATGCGCTGGGATTGATCAGCGAGGCGCAATGGGTCTGGTTCCAGCGCAAACAGGAAGCGATTGTGCAGGAACAGCAACGATTGCGCGATACCTGGGTACAACCGCACCATCTGGCACCGGAACAGGCCAGGGCACTGCTTGGCGACCTGTTGCGGCGCGAAACCCGTGCGCTGGATCTGGTGGCACGTCCGCAGTCTGACTATGCCAGGGTGACACAGATTCCGGCAGTCGGTACAGCCAGTATGGCCGACGATCTGCAGGCTCAGGTGACAGAGCAGGTGGAAGTTCAGGCGAAATATGCCGGTTATATTACCCGCCAGCAGGAAGATATCCGACGTGCACAACAAGCCGAAGACACCCTGTTGCCCTCTGATCTTGCGTATCATCAGATCAGTGGACTGTCGGCTGAAGTCCGGGAAAAACTATCTCAGCAACGACCCGCCACACTTGGACAGGCCGGGCGGGTTCCGGGCATCACCCCGGCGGCTCTGTCCCTGTTACGTATCCATCTGAAAAAGCAGCACCTCAGAACAGCTGCCTGACACAGGAGAAAACGATGCTTCTTGAGACACTATTAGGTCCGGTCACTTCATTACTGGATAAATTTATTGAAGATAAAGACCAGAAACAGAAGCTGGCACACGAGATTGCGACTCTGGCACAAAAACAGGCGCATGCTGAGGTACTGGCACAACTGGAAGTGAATAAGACCGAAGCCGCCAGTAACTCATTGTTTGTTGCTGGCTGGCGACCCGCTGTCGGTTGGATTTGTGGCCTTGCGTTTGCCTGGCATTTTGTGCTGGAACCGATGGCCGGGTTTGTTCTGGCCTATATCGTTGACACACCACCGACATTACCGGCCCTGGATATGACGGCTTTAATGACCGTACTGATGGGGATGCTGGGTCTGGGTGGTTTGCGCACGTATGAAAAGAAAACAGGGGTTGATAAACCAAGAGTCAGCCTGAAATAAGGTCAGAGGTGCCTGGGTGGCAGAACTGTGCTCAGCAGGCAGCCCGGAGCAATTCGGCAGCACCCTGAACCAGTAATGCATCAGCTACCCGGCGACCCAGCATTTCAGCCTGGTTGCCGGGGGCACACCCTTCGGCGCGCAGAATCCGGCTGCCGTCCACTGCGCCCACTATTCCTCTCAGCAAGATTTGACCCTTTCGCCAGACAGCGTGACCACCAATCGGCACCTGACACCCCCCCTCCAGCCGCCGGTTCATCGCCCGTTCTGCTGTAACACAACAGGCGGTATCCGCATCATGCAATCCTGCCACTAATTTCCGGGTTGCCTGATCATCGACCCGGCACTCGACCCCGATGGCACCCTGACCAATCGCCGGCAGACTGATCTCTGCCGGAATATACTGGCGAATCCGGTGTGTCAGTTCCAGACGATGCAGCCCGGCAGCCGCCAGTACAATAGCGGCATAATCGCCTGCATCCAGCCTGGCGAGCCGGGTATTCACATTACCGCGCAGTGATGCAATCCGCAGGTGTGGATACTGGTGTCGGATCTGGCAGGCACGTCGCAGACTGGCTGTCCCGACACAGGCGTTCTTCGGTAAGGCAGCTAACGTTGCATATTGTGTGCTGACCAGTGCATCCAGTGGCTCTGCACGTGGCAGAATCGCTGCTAGGTGCAGCCCTTCCGGCAGTTGCACTGGCATATCCTTGATGGAATGTACGGCGATATCAGCTGTGTGTTGCAACAGACTGACTTCCAGCTCTTTTACAAACAACCCTTTACCGCCGACTTTTGCCAGTGGCGTATCCTGAATCTTATCGCCTCGGGTACTGAAACCACAGATCACCGGGTTCAGTCCCGGATTCAGCCGGGCCAGTTGTTCAGCGACCCACGCCGCCTGCCAGCGGGCCAGGGGGGATTGACGGGTTGCGATGCGCAGAGTTGACATGTCTACTGAATCTGACGCCAGGACTGACGTCCCGACTCAGATGTAGCCTGTTGCATCGGTTCGGGTGATGCCACCATCGCCGCATCCCCTGCCAGCAAGGTGCTGTACATCACACTGCATAAAACGATCACGTACAGCATCATTCCCAGTTCAGTGCGCCGCCGGTCTGATATTCGGTGACGCGTGTTTCAAAAAAGTTTTTTTCTTTTTTCAGATCCAGCACTTCAGACATCCAGGGGAACGGATTCACTGCGCCCGGATATTGTTCCGGCAGACCGATCTGTCCACAGCGCCGGTTCGCAATAAACTGCAGATAATCTGCAAACATGCCGACATTCAGGCCCAGCACACCACGTGGCATCGTATCCTGCGCATAGGCTGTTTCCAGCTCGACTGCTTCTCTGATCATGCCGGTGATGTCGGCCTGAAATTCTGTTGTCCACAGGTGCGGGTTTTCGAGTCTGATCTGGTTGATGACATCCATGCCGAAGTTCATATGCATGGATTCATCACGCAGAATATACTGAAACTGTTCAGCCGTACCCGTCATCTTATTGCGCCGACCCATGCTCAGGATCTGCACAAAGCCGACATAAAAAAAGATGCCCTCAAAAATGACATAAAATGCCACCAGTTCACGTAATAGCTTCTGATCATTTTCCGGCGTACCGGTACGAAAATCCGGATCGGCCAGATGCCGGGTAAACGGCAGGGCCCATTCCGCCTTGCGTGCCACGACCGGTACCTCGCGGTACATGTTGAACACCTCGCCTTCATCCAGCCCGAGTGATTCAATCACATACTGATACGCATGAGTGTGCAGCGCTTCCTCAAATGCCTGGCGCAGCAGATACTGGCGGCATTCCGGATTGGTGATATGGCGATAGACTGCCAGCACCAGATTATTTGCAACCAGCGAGTCGGCGGTGGAAAAAAAGCCCAGATTACGTTTGATGATCAGACGTTCATCGTCCGTCAGTCCCTGCGGATCCTTCCACAGCGCGATATCCGCCGTCATATTGACTTCCTGCGGCATCCAGTGATTCGCGCAACCATCCAGATATTTCTGCCAGGCCCATTCATATTTGAACGGAACCAACTGGTTCACATCAGCACGACAATTGATAATCTGTTTGTCGTCCACCCGGATGCGCCCGGCACCTATCGCCAGACCTTCCAGGCCCTGCACACCGCCCTCCACCGGGGGCTGCAGACGATTCACGTCATCCACTGAGGTGTTTGCAATTACCGCGTCCGGCGTGGCACCGTATGGTGTCTTAGCGAGTGGATCGTCCCAATTCAACATAATGACTCCGTTTATACATACCCGGCTACTGCCTGCAAGCAGAGCGGGTCAGATTCTGATGGTATCAGCTGCAGTCGTCGCGTTGGCATGGCTCTCTGAGGTACGACACTGGTCTGATTTCCGGGGTCTACTATACTGCATCTGGTCCCGGTTATGCTGCTGTCCTGTTAAGCCTGGATTGTATCTGCTCAGCTAATATACGCAGAAATCGGTTGTTGTTTCAGGAGCGTTTCCCACAACTTGACCAGATCAGTTTCCAGTGGGGTGCAAGGTGCAATTTTTTGCCGGACCGGTTCAGTCAGTCGGGTTTGGTGTGTATGTTGTGTGGCAAAATTTGAAGTCAGGTCTTTTATTATATTATCCGGTGTGGCTATGATCTGACTGAGCAGGGCTGAAAACTGATCCAGCAGGGCCTGGATGGTTGCCGCCTGCAACAGGTCTGTGCTGTATGTAGTCCGGGCAGCATTAAATCAGTGGACTGGGTATGCTGGTCAATCAGCAGCATCTGGAACAAATCAGCAGGCGTGTGGACAGAGGCTGGCTGCAGAAAGTCCATGAGCTCCGCGAAAGGCAGGACTAAGGGGGTGATTTCACCCAACTGGTGTTGCCAGTAGCTGCGTTCACCTGATTGTGCATCCGCTGCCTGATGGTGCTACCAGTATGCCACATCTGCCACCTGTACCGGTAGTGCTGGCAGGTCGGGGGTCTGTCCGGTGGCGGCATACAGGGTACTCAGTTCGGTATGGAACAGATGGCCTGACGGACCATCGAACACTATCTGGTGGAAGACGAATAACAAACGATACTGGTCAGTATCCAGCCGGAATTGTGTTCCAGTTGCCCGACATCTAATACGCCCTGTAGTTGTCAGACGCAGGGGATGTTGTAGGCAGCACTGATCGGATCCAGATGGTGCAGTGACCAGATACGTGCCATATCGGCGGTCAGTGGAATGGTGACATCGGCTGGCCGGGTGGGTACGGTGTGTGATGTGTCCGCCAGCCGGACACCTTTTTCACGTAACAAGGCGGTAACCCGGGCTTGTTATTCAGGTGAAGGTGATAGTGGCGTCTTGTTCTGATCTGACATAGGATTATTCATCGTCTGGCTACGCAGCCAATGGTTCTATGGCTGCAATATCTGTGGTCAGCCGTTGTCTTGAGACATCCAACTCATATTGAGTCTGCAGATTCATCCAGCTTTGTGCGTCTGTGCCGAAATAGTGTGCCAGCCTTAAAGCAGTATCAGCGGTAATGCCACGTCTTGCACGTACAATGTCATTAATGCGGGTTGGTGTTGTGCCAATCGCTCTGGCTAAGCGATTGCTGGACAGTCCGAGGGCTCCATAAATTCATGTTGCAGAATTTCTCCGGGATGTACCAGTCTGAGTCGTGTTATGTTGTTGTCTTTCAGTGGGTAGTGGTACAAAAATGTTGTTGGTATAAGTCATTGATAATCTTAGTAATCAGGAGTAATGGACATGGCTTGCTATGAGAAAATAAAATGTCCGTGATGTGACACAACGCATGTCATAAAATCGGGCACGACCCCACAGGGAAAGCAACGCTGTTACTGCCAGAGTACAGATTGCCAGAAAAAGACCTTTATTCCGGATTATCAGCATGATGCACGTAACCCCGGCGTAAAAAAGCACAGACTTGCTATGACGATCAACGGCAGCGGCATTCGTGATATTGCTCGTGTTTTGAGTATCAGCAAGACAAGCGTGTTGAATACATTGAAAAAAAGCAACCTGATCTGGTGGCATCTCATCCGGACTATCCGCCTGCATCTGCGGACAGCCAGCCGGGTTTGACTGTGAGCGCAGGTCAATGCCGTCCGGAAACTGAGGTGGACGAACAGTGGTCTTTTGTGGGCAACAAGAGGCGTCCCCGGGGCTATGGTATGCCATTGACCATGCCAGAATACGATACTGGCTTATGTTTTTGGCAGGCGTCAGGATGGGGTCTTTAAAGCACTGAACAGGATACCGTCATCGGTTTACTGATCAATGACAGGGAGTTTGGTCGGAACATTTACGCCTGACAACACTTTTGTACCACTACCCTCAAAACAGGTTACGTCATGACCCAGTTCTGCTAACTCTTTAACAGCAGCCAGCCCGGCGGGACCAGCACCGATAATGCCAACACGTTTTTTCAATGTATTTCTTTTCAGGATATATTAATTTTTCGTAGCTCGGTTTTTCAGATTCAGCATAAAACCTGTCAGGTTATCCAGCCTTTAATTTTTCTACTTCCTGTAAGGTTAATCCTGTTATTTCAGCTATCGTTTGTATGTCAAGTATATTGGCAGCTAGTAAATGACTGGCTATTTCATTATTTCTCTTTTGCACACCTTTTTTAATACCCTCCTTTCTACCTTTTTTCATGCTTTTATTTATACCAGCAGTATAAGTTGACTCAACCATGCTGGCCTGATAATGCAAATCATCCTGATATCTTTCATAGGCCCGGCGTTCCTGCTCCGGTAGTTTCAGAATGTCGAGTGCTTGTTTCGCCTTTTTAGTCCTTTTGCCTTGAAATCCTCTTTTATTTCTTCGTTTTTCAGAAAGTATATCCATTCGTCTAATGTGTCTGCGGTAATATCATTAAAATTATTAACCCTGATCAGATAATATTCCGGCAATATTTCGTGTATTTTATTTTTTTATACAGTTCCTGCTGGTCTTGTGATAGTTGCAACATATCCTGATGATGTAAGCCATGAAAAGTCGTGTTTCCATAGTAAACATAATCTTCCCCCTGGCCTGAATCAAAATAAAGAATATTCACCGAAATGACTTTGACGACTTTGGAGTAAGATTCATTTTCGTTAAGATGCTCAGTGATCACCTTAGATGTGCCGAACAGGATTCTTTGCAGATAATCAAATTCACGCTCGTATTGCACCTCAATGATGATAATTTCACCACGCCTGTTGGTCACCTTAAGGTCTACCCGATTAAATTTATCCCGGCTGTTTTCTTTATTTCTCTCACTTTCGAGAATGTCAACCATCTGAATATCTTCTCTGAGCAACTCACTCAGAAAGCCCTCCAAAATGTCAAAATTCGCTTTGCTGCGAAGCAATTTTTTCATCGCTCAGTCAAAACTGATCAGTCTGCGTGTCATGTGGTATGTTCCTTTCTGTTCGTCTCAGATGTCAGATGTGATGATATGTCTGGCGCGTCTTCGGCGTTGCCGGTGCTGCGCTGAGGTGCTGGTCGGTTTGTGCGGCAGTGTGAGATTAGTGTATGTGCCCTTGCTGCTGTGTAGTGGTTGGATTTTTCGTTGTAGTTCCCTCTCTCATCCCGACAAGCTATAATAAGATACCTTCGAGATCGTTCGTGATAAAAGTTGTAGTTCCCTCTCTCATCCCGACAAGCTATAATAAAATCCTATCAAGATCGTACAAAATTAAGGATATAGTAACAACTCTAATACCGAAAAACTATAATTCATTCTTAACATCACGGTGCTCCAATTATCA
>CAWUJM010000022.1:0-26717 GCA_963922685.1 uncultured Gammaproteobacteria bacterium
TCAAAAACCACTTCGCGACGCTCAACCAACTTTTCAGCGGGAATTGTTGCCATAACAGCAAAACAGTTTGCAGAAAAAATCATAAATTTTTATAATCACTGCCCGAAGGTAATGATTTTGCCTGTCTTCGGTGAAGACAAAAAGCATTCGGGGGCGACACGGCATTCGACGTGAGTCACACAACCCAAGGGGCATGCCGAGGTACAGCACACCTCGTAAAACCAGCTGTTACTCTTATAGTTGCCAACGACGACAACTACGCACTCGCCGCTTAAACACCGGTAGAATGCCATCTGGCCGGAGCCGTGCTTATGCGTCCGGTGGATACTCCCGAAGTATCGTCAGGTGTCATAACTCATAAGATCGTCATCCGGCCAGTCCGGGCCCGGGTGGTTAAACTCATACCGGAATCGCTGCAGTACAGGCTCTGTCATGCCAAGCCATCTGCCGCTAAAATCACTGGTATGACTAAGCATGTAGAACCGACGGTAACGGATTTGCGGACGCGGGTTCAACTCCCGCCGCCTCCACCAGTTTCCTGCCCGATTTCTCCCTTCGTTTATCCGGGAAAGGCCAGTCTGATCCAGACTGGCCTTTTTTTTGTCCGGATTTTCCACCGGGCATCTTTTTTCTGTCTATGTGAGGTATCTGATGGCAGCATTACAACCACCGGTTTGTGATTTTGATAGCCGGGCACCAGACTTTTGTTTACCCGGTGTGGACGGACGCACCTGGTCACTGGCTGAATGTATGGGGCCAAAGGGTGTCCTGGTAATGTTTATCTGTAACCATTGCCCGTACGTGCAGGCTATACTGAACCGGATTGTGCGTGATACCAGTGCACTGCAGGGGCTGGGAATTCACAGCGTGGCCATCATGTCGAATGACGTGGTCGCTTATCCGGCGGATTCGTTTGATAAAATGCAGGTGCTGGCACAACAGGCACAGTTTGATTTTCCATATCTGTGGGATGAAACACAGTCAGTCGCTAAGGCATATGAAGCCATCTGTACACCAGACTTTTTCGGCTTTAATGCAGCGCGTCAACTGCAGTACCGTGGTCGACTGGACGCAAGCCGGATGCAGGCAGCTGATCCGGGTGTACGGCGTGATCTGTTTCTGGCGATGCAGCAGGTGGCTGAGACACAACGTGGCCCGCAGGAACAGACGGCGAGCATCGGTTGCTCCATCAAATGGCGGGATTGATACCCTGTAGTCAGCCGCCGTACTGAACTGCCCTTTTCCTGTCTTTACCGGATATCAGCTCATGTCAGAGGCGACGCCTGCCTTGTTGGCTCAGATTGAATCACCGCATGACCTGCGTCAGCTGGATCGTGCGCAACTGTTGTCGCTGGCGCAGGAGCTGCGCGATTTTTTACTGACCTCTGTGTCACAGACCGGTGGGCATCTGGCCGCCGGCCTGGGTGTGGTTGAACTGACGGTGGCACTGCACTATGTATTTAATACGCCGGAAGACCGACTGATCTGGGATGTCGGGCACCAGGCCTACCCGCATAAAATTCTGACCGGACGCCGTGAACAGATGGCACAACTGCGCCGGAAAGACGGATTATCCGGCTTTCTGCGCCGGGCTGAGTCGCCATATGATGCGTTCGGAGCCGGCCACTCCAGTACCTCAATCAGTGCCGCACTCGGTATGGCAGTCGCTGCCCGTGCCCAGGGTGTACAGCGCGAACATATTGCAGTCATCGGCGATGGCGCCCTGTCTGCCGGCATGGCGTTTGAAGCCATGAATCATGCCGGTGTGCTGGATAGCGATCTGCTGGTGGTACTGAATGACAATGATATGTCAATTTCGCCACCAGTCGGCGCAATCAGCCATTATCTGGCGCGTCTGTTGTCGGGTCGTGTATATAACCGGCTGCGCCAGGGCAGTAAACAGATGCTGGACCGGGTGCCGAATGTGAAAAAATTCGCGCACCGCTGGGAAGGTCATATGAAGGGAATGCTGACCCCCGGTACCTTGTTTGAGGAATTAGGCTTTAATTATATCGGTCCGATTGACGGGCACGATCTGCCATTACTGCTGGATACGCTGAGCAATATGCACGCCATGCGTGGCCCGCGTTTTCTGCATGTGGTCACCCGGAAGGGCTACGGTTATGCGCCGGCGGAGGCAGCACCAGTGACCTATCACGGTGTCAGCCCGTTTAATCCGGACACAGGTCGGCTGGATAAAAAATCGGCGGGCCTGACCTATACCAGAGTCTTTTCAGACTGGATATGCGATCTGGCCGGGCAGGATGAGCGGGTGTCTGCGATTACACCAGCCATGTGTGAAGGCTCTGGTCTGGTCGATTTTGCGCAACGCTTTCCGGAACGTTATCACGATGTCGGCATTGCGGAACAACATGCCGTAACATTTGCTGCCGGACTGGCCTGTGAAGGCCGGAAACCGGTCGTGGCTATCTATTCAACCTTTTTACAGCGCGCATATGATCAGCTGATCCATGATGTAGCATTACAGAATCTGGATGTGACCTTTGCGGTGGACCGGGCCGGGCTGGTGGGCGCGGATGGTGCGACCCATGCAGGTAGTTTTGATCTGAGTTATGCGCGTTGTATTCCAAACCTGGCACTACTGGCACCCGCAGATGAAGCAGAATGTCGTGCGTTACTGCAAACAGCATATACGCACGTCGGCCCGGCTCTGGTACGTTACCCACGCGGCACCGGGCCGGGCACGGTGCCGGAGCGGACGCTGGCAACCCTGCCCTGGGGCAAGGCAGAGCTGCGGCGGGAAGGCAGTCAGGTGGCGATTCTGTCGTTCGGTACGATGCTGAGGCAGGCATTGGTGCTGGCCGGATCGCTGGATGCAACAGTCGCCAATATGCGCTTTATCAAGCCACTGGATACCGATCTGATACATCAGCTGGCGACAACGCACAGGTTGCTGGTAACGCTGGAAGAAAATGCGCTGGCAGGTGGGGCCGGCTCTGCGGTCAATGAATGGGTGCAGGCACAGGGCCTGGATGTGCGGGTCGTAAGCTTTGGCCTGCCGGATCAGTATATCGAACAGGGTACGCAGCAGGAACAACTGACGGAGGCGGGACTGGATGTACCGCAGATGTCTGCGGTGCTGAAAAAAGCACTTGGCAGGATACACTGAGACAGTCTGGTACCGAGGGCGAGACTCGAACTCGCAAGCCCGTAAAGGCGGGGGATTTTGAATCCCCTGTGTCTACCAATTCCACCACCCCGGCACAGTTCGGGCGGCACTATAACTGACCGGATCACGAAATACAACGTTGCACCCATGCGCCGGATGCGATTCAGACTGATGTGGTAATCTCAGTGCCAGCGTTATCCGGTCACAGTTCTCCGGGCCGCAGACGCCCCGGAGAACTGTGACCGGATAACGCCTTTCAGTGAGGTGGCACAATTACCCCCGTGGCAACTTTCAGGATGGTACTGCGTCATTCCGCACAAAGTCGCAAAATTCATAGCCTGAAGCCAGATGGAACAGAGTGAGTTGCAGATCAGACAGATTCTGCGACTGCAGCTCCGCTGCGCGCAGAATGACACGTGTTCGCCAGATCGTAAGAAATGTTGAGGTGCTGGTGGTGCCGACCTGAAAATAGCAATGCAGGTGGCTGTCCCACTGTACCTGAAGAAACATTCCCGGGTCTGCTCTCCGAGGGCGTCTGCGGCCCGGATGGCCGCAGCCGAGCCCACGAATGGGTTTATGGCGTACCTCGGAGAGCAGACCCGGGAATGCTGACACCGTCAGGTTTCATGGCTTCGACACACCAGTCCACATCAGTTTGAATCCCACCCATGCGCCTGTCCGACTTTAATTTTGATCTGCCGGATGCCCTGATCGCGCAATACCCACCGGCTGAACGCACGGCCAGCCGATTGTTACAACTGGATGGTACCACCCTGACTGACCGGCAGTTTACTGATCTGCCGCGTCTGATCCGGTCAGGCGATTTACTGGTATTTAACAATACCCGTGTGATGGCAGCACGTTTAACTGGACGCAAGGCAACCGGCGGCCAGGTAGAAGTCCTGATTGAACGACTATTGGCGTCAGATCGTGCGCTGGCGCAGGTCCGTGCCAGCAATGCACCGAAGCCAGACAGTCAGCTGATAATTGACGATGCGATACTGCGCGTGGCAGAACGGCAAGGGGCGTTGTTTGAACTGATACTGGACAGTGGCGGTGATTTCAGCCAGTTGATGCGTACTCAGGGGCATGTTCCGCTACCACCCTATATTCAGCGTCAGTACATGGCACTGGATCAGGCGCGCTATCAGACAGTCTATGCCAGTCGATTGGGGGCTGTGGCAGCCCCGACTGCCGGACTGCATTTTGATCAGGCATTGCTGGATCAGCTGCGTGCGCAGGGTGTGCACACCGCAGAAGTCACCCTGCATGTCGGGGCTGGCACCTTCCAGCCCGTCCGGGTCGAACAGATAGATGAGCACCAGATGCATGCTGAATGGCTGGAAGTGAGCGCCAGCGTGTGCGAACAGGTGGCAGCAACCCATGCCCGCGGTGGTCGGGTCATTGCGGTCGGTACAACCAGTGTGCGCAGTCTGGAGACTGCAGCAAGCAACGGCCAGCTGCAGCCGTATATCGGTGATACCCGCTTGTTTATCCGGCCCGGCTTCCGCTTCCGGGTCGTCGACCAGTTGCTGACCAATTTTCATCTGCCCCGCTCCACCCTGCTGATGCTGGTGTCGGCTTTTGCCGGATACACTCAGATCCAGCGCGCTTATGCCCATGCCATACAACAACGCTATCGCTTTTTCAGCTATGGCGATGCCATGTTACTGACGCGCTGCCCGGACGCGTCATGAAATTCCGGGTGCAGCACACAGACGGCTATGCCCGGCGCGGACAGGTGCAACTGGCTCGGGGCCAGATAGACACACCGGCATTCATGCCGGTCGGCACCTATGGTACTGTGAAGGCGATGACACCGGAGGAAGTGAGCGCAACCGGTGCGCAGATCCTGCTCGCAAATACATTTCATCTGTGGCTGCGACCCGGTACCGATATCATCCGGCAACATGGCGATCTGCACGATTTTATGCACTGGCCCGGCCCGATTCTGACCGACTCTGGTGGATTTCAGGTCTTTTCTTTAGGGAAATTGCGCAAAATCACACCTGAAGGTGTGCATTTTCGCTCCCCCGTGGATGGTGCCAGAGTCTTTCTGAGTCCGGAAGAATCCATGCAGATTCAGGCTGCACTGGGCTCAGACATCGTGATGTGCTTTGACGAATGTACCCCGTATCCGGCAACTGAGCAGGCTGCCCATGCTTCCATGACCTTATCTCTGGACTGGGCCAGGCGCAGCAAAACAGCCCATGCAGACAATCCGCATGCGCTATTCGGCATTATTCAGGGGGGCATGTATCCGCACCTGCGTCAGGCCTCACTGGCGGGGTTGCAACAGATCAGATTTGATGGGTATGCTGTAGGTGGTTTGTCAGTCGGTGAGCCAGCAGCAGAACGCTGGCGTGTGCTGGATGCCCTGGCAGATCAGCTGCCGACTGACACACCACGCTATCTGATGGGCGTTGGCACACCGGCTGATATCGTGGAATCAGTCTGGCGGGGAATTGATCTGTTCGATTGCGTCATGCCGACCCGCAATGCACGGAATGGCTATCTGTTTGTACGATCAGGTATCATCCGTATCAGAAATGCGCAATACAGACAGGATACCAGGCCACTGGATCCGACCTGTGATTGTTATACCTGCCAGCATTACAGCCGGGCTTATCTGCACCACCTGTATCGTTGCCGGGAAATCCTGGCAGCACGTCTGCATACCCTGCACAATCTGCATTATTATCAGCAACTGATGCGGAAAATTCGTGCAGCGATTGCTGCAGGTGATTTTGCTACATTTCGTACCGACTTTTATGCGTAACAGCCAACATTATGATCAGCAAACACCAGAAAATGCGGATTCAGTAAACTGTCTTTCTGGTTGTACCGTAACGGCTGACCTGTCAGATCGGTCACCTGACCACCAGCGGCCTCCACCACAGCCTGTGCTGCTGCCGTATCCCACTCGCTGGTTGGCCCGAGCCGGGGATACAAATCTGCAGCACCTTCTGCCACCAGGCACAGCTTCAGTGAACTGCCCATACTGATCAGCTGATGCTCGCCCAGCTGGTCCAGTATCTGCTGCAATGCTGCACTGACATGAGAACGACTGGCCACGACCCGTACAGGCTGCTGACAGGGATGACTGACACATAGCCGGGTCTGCTCACCAGTCGCCAGTTGTTTCCAGGCACCTACCCCGACTTCGCCCACATAACTCACCCCACTGACCGGCACATACACGACACCCAGTACCGGCCGTCCCTGCTCAATCAGTGCGATGTTGACAGTAAATTCGCCATTGCGGCGGATGAACTCCTTAGTCCCGTCCAGTGGGTCAATCAGCCAGTACCTGGACCAGGTCTTCCGCTGCGTATAAGGCACTGCAGCAGATTCTTCTGACAGTACCGGCACATCCGGCGTCAGATCAGTCAGCGCAGTCACAATCTGTTCGTGTGCGGCCAGATCGGCAGCCGTCAGCGGCGACTGGTCTGCCTTGTGTTGTACGGCAAAATCCTGTTCATAAATCGTCAGGATAGCACGCCCTGCGGCCTGCGCGATTTCAACCAATGCGTCACGCATGCCCTGCCCTCTGTCAGACCTGCAGCAATAAACGGGCCGGGTCTTGCAGTGCGTCTCTGACACTCACCAGAAAACGTACGGCATCACTGCCATCAATAATCCGGTGGTCGTACGATAAGGCCAGATACATCATCGGGCGTATCGTGATTTCACCGTCCACGACCACCGGACGCTCAACAATGTTGTGCATCCCGAGTATCGCGCTTTGTGGTGGATTCAGGATCGGTGTGGATAGCATGGAGCCATACACGCCGCCATTGGAGATGGTGAAGGTGCCACCGGTCAGTTCGTCAAAACTGAGGCTGCCTTCTTTTGCCTTCTGGCCAAACTGGCGGATGGTCTGTTCCAGTCCGGCCATACTGAGCTGATCCGCATCCCGGACGACTGGTACGACCAGGCCGCGTGGTGAGCCAACAGCAATGCCGATGTCATAATAGTTGTGATACAGAATGTCCTGTCCATCGACGGCCGCATTCAGTACCGGAAACTTCTGCAGGGCAGCAACCACTGCCCGGACAAAAAACGGCATAAAGCCCAGTCGCACGTCATGTGTCTTTTCAAACAGGTCTTTGTATTGTTTGCGTAAACCGATGACAGCCTGCAAATCCACTTCGTTGAAGGTCGTCAGTATGGCTGCCTGCTGCTGGGCCTCCAGCAGTCGTTCCGCGACACGCGCGCGAAGCCGACTCATCGGTACCCGCTTTTCATCACGTCCGGTGCTGTTCATCTGCACCGGAGCGGCGGGCGGCGGCGCAGCTGCTTCTGTAACTGCAGCAGTTTGTGCCGCCAGATAGCGTTGCACATCACTTTTCTGCAGACGTCCATCCTGACCGGTGGCCGGGATCCGGCCCGGATCCAGATTATGTTCTTTCACCAGTCGGCGAACTGCCGGTGTCAGGACGATATCTGTTGTCTCTGCGGCATCTGCCGGGTTCTGTTGCGACGGCGCGGCGGCTGCCTGACCTGGCTCAATCGTTGCCAGTACCGCATCGGCCTGTACCAGCGCACCGCTCTCAGCCAGGATCGGGCCCAGCACACCAGACACGGGTGCCGGTACTTCCAGCACAACCTTGTCGGTTTCTAAATCCAGCAGCAGCTCATCCTGCTGCACCGGATTGCCCGGTGCCTTGTGCCAGGCAGCCACAGTGGCATCATTCACAGATTCTGGTAGCGCGGGTACGCGCACTTGGGTGGACATGGTTAACCTCGGCGGTTCATCGTGGTATCAACATAGCCGGTCAGGGCCTGCTCAATCAGCCTGTTCTGTTCTTCATCATGCACTTTTTTATATCCGGTGGCCGGTGCTGCGGCGGAAGGACGTCCGACATACCAGACCGGGATACCTGCTTCGTCCAAGGACCGGAACCGGTGTTTGATCTGGTCCCAGGCACCCTGATTCTGCGGTTCTTCCTGACACCAGTAACAGGCCCTGACCTGCGGATATTGTGCCATAACGGCATCAAAATCGGCATGGGGGAACGGATACAGCTGTTCGATACGAATGATCGCAACATCCTGCATTCCGCGCCTGCGACGCGCTTCCAGCAGTTCGTAATAGATCTTCCCAGTGCATAAAATCACCCGCTCAATCTGTGCCTTATCCAGCGAATCAATGTCGTCCAGTACTGTCGCAAAATGGCCCTGACTCAGCTCAGTCAGCGGACAGGTGGCCAGCGGGTGACGTAGCAGGCTCTTCGGGGTGAATACGATCAGCGGACGCAGATAGCGGCGTAACATCTGACGCAGCAGGACGTGAAAGATCTGCGCCGGTGTGGTGGGGACGCAGACCTGAATATTATATTCTGCACATAACTGCATATAGCGTTCCAGGCGCGCGGAAGAATGTTCCGGGCCCTGGCCTTCATAGCCATGCGGCAGAAATAAGACCAGCCCGCAGTACAGCCCCCATTTGGCACCGGCTGAGGTGATGAACTGATCTATCACCACCTGAGCGCCGTTCGCAAAATCGCCAAACTGCGCCTCCCAGATGGTCAGGCAGTCCGGTTCTGCTGAGGCATAACCATATTCAAAGGCCAGCACCGCTTCTTCAGATAACACTGAATCAATCACGGTAAAGTCCGGTTGATCCGGCTTCAGGTGCTGCAGCGGGATATAACTCTTCCCGGTGGACTGATTACGCCACATCGCATGACGATGGAAAAAGGTGCCACGCCGGCTGTCCTGACCTGACAGACGGACTGCATACCCCTGATCCAGCAGATACGCATAGGCCAGGTTTTCCGCAAAGCCCCAGTCAGCCAGCTTGGTACCCTGTGCCATCTCATGCCGGTCTGACAACAAGCGGGACAGGCGGGGATGCACCGGAAAGTCATCCGGCAGTGCGAAGGCGCGTGTGGCAAGGTCGGTCAGATGATCCGGCTGAATCTGTACCGCAACCGGCTGATCCCAGGACACGCCACGGAACCGATGCCAGTTGACCTCAATCCGGTGACTCCCCGGCTGCGTGACAGCACGTCCGACACATCTGCCCTGATCAAATGCGGTACGCATATCACCCAACATCGCCTGTGCCTCATCTGCCGCTATCACACCGGTAGATACCAGCTGTTCAGCATACAGGGTGCGAACTGACGGACATCCCCGTACCTTGCGGTACATGACCGGTTGCGTGACGGCTGGTTCATCTGCCTCGTTGTGTCCGTGACGGCGGTAACAGACCAGATCAATGACCACATCTTTATGGAACCGGGCACGATAATCCAGCGCCAGTCGCGTGACAAAGATCACGGCTTCGGGATTATCACCGTTCACATGAAAGATCGGTGCCTGTACGATCTTAGCAATATCTGTGCAATAAAAAGTAGAGCGGCTGTCTTTCGGGTTACTGGTGGTGAATCCGATCTGATTATTCACCACAATATGTATCGCACCGCCAACGGCATAGCCACGTGCCTGCGACATGTTGAAGGTCTCCATGTTGACCCCCTGTCCGGCAAAGGCCGCATCACCGTGAATAATGACCGGAATAATCTGATTATCGTACTGATCCTGATAGCGCTGCTGGCGAGCACGTACCGAACCCATGATAACCGGTGAAATAATCTCCAGATGTGACGGGTTAAACCCTAGTGTGACATGGATACTGCCCTCCGGAGTGGCAATATCATTCGAAAAGCCTTTGTGATACTTGACATCGCCGGTTGACAGGATATGCGAGGTATCCAGTTCAGCGCGATCACCGGCGAACTCTTCAAAGATCGCCGCCGGTGCTTTACCCAGAATGTTTGCCAGCACATTCAGACGCCCGCGGTGCGCCATACCGATCACGACTTCCCGCACACCCTGTCCGGCCGCCCGCTGAATCAGCTCATCCAGCAACGGAATCAGGCTTTCACCACCCTCCAGCGAGAACCGCTTCTGCCCGACGAACCGGTTATGCATAAACTTTTCGAGCCCTTCCGCCGCACTGAGCAGATGTAACAGCCAGCGCTGTTCGGTCTGGCTCAGATCAGCCTGCAACATTGGCGTTTCAAGGCGTTCCTGCAACCAGCGTTTTTCCTCAGTGCTGTTGATATACATATACTCAGCACCGACCGGGCCTGTATATACCGTGTTCAGGATACGGACGATATCCTGCAGCGGGAGCTGATCCGCCGCACATAAAGACCCTGTGTCAAACCGGGTCTGTTGTTGCGATTCCAGACCGTAATACGCCAGCTGTAACTCAGCGAGTGGCACAGTCTCGTGCAGCTGCAACGGATCAAAGTGTGCATTCTGATGCCCGCGCGTGCGGTACGCTGCAATCAGACGAAATACGTTCGTCTGGTGTGCCATCGCGGTATGGTTCACAGCAACCTGCCGGGCACGGACCAATTTTGCCTGGTCTGCTAAGTCCTGCCGGATAGTACGATGTGAAACCACCTCACTGCTGACACCCGACAGAGCAGGCAATGCAGCAAACCGTTCACGCCAGTCATCCGGCACTGCAGCAGGATCCTGCAGAAAGGATTCGTACAAATCTTCAATAAAGGCGGCATTCGCGCCGGAATAGGCAGAGACAGCGCGCCGGGAAAGTACAGAATTCGACATATGGGCAGATGCAGGGTAAAGAAAACGATGCAGACCGGGCTATGCTGACTGGCAGCAATAACACCATGCTAAGACCATAAAAATACTGAAAAAAAATGAGCCTGACAGCAACAGAACCCCATGCTTAATGCGGCCTGATACAACACGTATGACCGGTTCACTGTGGTTGCGGACTCAGCAGGGCAAGCTTACCCGATTCGCCTATAATGAGGCACCTGATTTTTACACTGAATCAGCCCGACCATTCACGACAATCCACACATGAACAAACCAGATCCCATCATCATCGGCAACTGGAAGATGCATGGCACACGAGACAGTGTGCGCAGGTTGCTGAGCGACATCACGACACGTCTGCCTGCTCAACCAGGGGCGCAATTTGTTGTATGCGTGCCGACTATCTACCTGTCCATCGTGCAGGAACAACTGACCGGCAGCCGGATTGACTACGGCGCACAAGACCTGTCTCCGCACCTGCCTGGTGCCTATACCGGTGATATTGCAGCAGACATGCTGCGCGACTACGGTTGTCGCTATGTCATCGTGGGCCATTCAGAACGCCGTACCGGACATGGCGAAGACAATGCACTTGTGGCACACAAATATGCTGCAGCGCAGCAAGCTGAACTGATTCCGGTGCTGTGCGTGGGTGAGACAGCACAACAACGTGCCGCAGGAGAAACTCAAAGCGTGATTGCAGCACAACTGGACGCGGTATTGCAACACAGCGGTGTGCAATCTCTGGCCACCAGTATCGTTGCGTATGAGCCCGTCTGGGCCATCGGCACCGGCAACACCGCCACACCTGAACAGGCGCAGGCAGTGCATCATGCCATCCGGCAACAGATTGCAGCCCGGGACCCGGCGTTGGCGCAGCAACTGCCGATCTTATACGGCGGCAGTATGCAGCCGCAGAATGCAGCAGATCTGCTGGCACAACCTGACATCAATGGCGGCCTGATCGGCGGTGCCTCGCTACAGGCCGACAGCTTTCTGGCCATTGGCGGTTGTACCGGGTGTGATTCAGACTGATATGGCGCAGCATACCGTAGCACACGCAACCCCGAGTGTTAACTTCAGTGTCAGCATTACCGGAGTTTGTTCTCCGAGGTACGCCATAAACCCATCCGTGAGGGCTCGGCTGCGGCCATCCGGGCCGCAGACGCCCTCGGAGAACAAACTCCGGTAATGCCCCTGCAAGTACAGTAGTACAGCCACCTGTGTCACTATTTTCAGGTAGGCACCATCAGCACCCGGCATCTGTTTACAGCTTGGCGAACACATATCTCCTGCGCGAAGCGCAGATACAAATCGCAGAATCTACCTGGACCTGCCACCAATCTATCCCATCTGCCCCGCGCTATGGATTCCGCAACTTCGTGCGGAATGACGCGGTGTTATCCCGAAAGCAGCCATGAAGGTGGTTGTGCCGCTGTACTGAAAGACGTGATCCGGTCATAGTCCTCCGAGGGCGTCTGCGGCCCGGATGGCCGCAGCCGAGCCCCCACGGATGGGTTTATGGCGTACCTCGGAGGACTATGACCGGATCACGCTAACACATTGGGATCACCACATCAGTTTGAATCGCGTTCCGGTTGCGCATAAGTCGTGCAAAGCCGCTGAAAAGCTTTTACAATATCTGCCTGATCTTTTTCTGAAGAGACCACATGAACACAGCTCTGATTATTATCCACGTCTTACTGGCCATCGGTCTGGTAAGCCTAGTTCTGGTACAACAGGGTAAAGGCGCAGATATGGGCACGGCATTTGGTGCTGGTGCCTCCGGTACCCTGTTCGGATCGTCCGGCGCGGGTAACTTTCTGACACGTACCACTGCCATCCTGGCAACCCTGTTCTTCCTCACCAGCCTGGGTCTGGCCTATCTTGCGATGCAAGCCGGACAATCCACCTCGCTGATGGACAGCGTTATACCGGAGCAGGCAACACCGGTAACGACCAGCGAAATACCGGATGTCCCAGCAACAGTCCCGTCACAGAACGACATACCGGAGGTCGAAAAATAACATTCTGCGGATACCTGTGCCAGATCAGACACATAGCCGAAGTGGTGGAATTGGTAGACACGCTATCTTGAGGGGGTAGTGGCGCGAGCCGTGCCGGTTCGAGTCCGGCCTTCGGCACCAGAACGGTCGCAGAGCCCTGCGACAAAACAGCCCGTAATCTCTTGCTTATCAAGGGGTTACGGGCTTTTTTATTGCCCGGATCGCCGGATAAACAATTGCTCCTGATGTTGCACAAAATAGTGTAACGTCCGGTGGACTGCCGCAACAACCGCACGTGGCGTGATGGTCGCGCCGGTAAACTGATCGAAATCCCCACCATCACGCTGCACTTGCCAGCGGTGTGGGTTGTTCAGATGTTTGCCGGTAAAATTCAGGATCCAGGGATCACGCTGATGCTCAATCTTATCACCCAGTCCCGGCGTTTCGCGATGGCTGATCACACGCACACCAGCAAGCGTACCACCAGCCCGAACAGCAATAATCAGTTGGATTGCACCACTGTAACCCTGCGCAATCACCGGACTGAAGATCACAGCAACCAGCTCCTTCTCCAGCCAGGCGCGGTATACCGTCGTCTGATCGCTGCCCAGTTGTTCCGGTGCCTGTATGATAAATTGATCCTGCAACAGATCATTATCATGCGGTGGCGTAATCGCATTCAGTTGTGTCAGTAACGCAACACGCTCGTTCTCGCGGATCTGCGCCGTGGTATTGTCATAGCTCAGCCCGACCAGCAGCGTACCGATGAACGCAAAGGCGAGCAACAGACCAGCTGCTTTCAGTACTGGTCGCCAGATGGACGACAGCTCAGGTGTCATGGCTGGATTCCGGACGTGCACCGAATACAGCGGGCCGGGTATAGTGGTCTATGGTGGGTGCTGCCATATTCAGCAACAGAACCGCAAACGCGACCGCATCAGGATAGTCACCCCAGGTACGGATCACGAATATCAGCAGACCGATCATGGCACCATAGATCAGCTGGCCGCGCGGGGTGGTACAGGCACTGACCGGATCTGTTGCGATAAAAAAGGCACCCAGAATGGCAGCGCCACTGAACAGATGAAACGCCGGAAAGGGATGGGTCTCCGGATCAGTGAGCCAGAACAAACCGGCGATCAGCAATAAGGCACCGAGCAGGCTGGCCGGAATGCGCCAGCTGATCACTTTACGCCAGACCAGATACAGCCCACCCAGCAGGAACCAGTTGGCGCACCATTCCCAGCCACGTGCCCCATAATCACCCCAGAGCGGGCTCTGGCGGATTTCACTGAGCATCTGATTTTGTGATAAACCGGTACGCATCTGATCCAGCGGGGTGGCCTGGGTAACCGCATCCCAGCCCTGCCCAACCGGTGGCAGACCCTGCAAGATCGCACGCAGGCTATCGACCAGACTCAGGCTCTGCTGGCTCAGGACATCCGGTGGCAGCCAGCGGGTCATAGTGACCGGAAACGATATCAGCAGAAAGACGTAGCCGATCATCGCCGGATTGAACGGGTTATAACCCAAACCACCGTACAGTTGTTTTGCCACCACGATCGCAAACAGGCTGCCAAGCACTGTCTGCCACCAGGGCAGCACCGGAGACAGGGCGAGTGCCAGCAGCCAGCCGGTCACCACTGCACTCAGGTCTGCCAGCGCAGGCAACGGATCGCGGCCACGTGCACGTAAAAACAGCCATTCGGCCAGCACCGCTGTACCGCAGGCCAGCGTGATATTGATTAGCACGCCCCAGCCGAAATACCACCACATGGCCAGAGTGCCAGGAATCAGTGCCAGCAGGACTTCGCCCATCACCCGGCTGATACGATGCTTGTTGGGCAAGTGTGGTGCAGGTGTGATACGGAATTGCATCACACTATGATACAACATCCGCCACTACGGATACCGTCCCGGCCCGCTGGCCGGGTGCGATTCAAACTGATGTGGTAATCCAGTGCCAGCGTTATCCGGTCAGGGCTCTCCGAGGTACACCATAAACCCATCCGTGGGGGCTCGACTGCTGCAGTGAGGTGGCACAATCACCTTAGTGGGTACACCATAAACCCATCCGTGGGGGCTCGACTGCGGCCATCCAGGCCGCAGACGCCCTCGAAGAGCCCTGACCGGATAACGCCTTTCGGTGAAGCGGTACAAACATCTTCGTGGCTACTTTCAGGATGACACCGCGTCATTCCGCGCGAAGTCGCGGAATCTATAGCCCGGAGTCAGACGAAGCAGATGAGTGACAGACCGGGTGGATTCTGCGACTGCAGATCCACTGCGCACATCACAACAGCACATCAGGTCGCAAACAGGTACTGAAGTACTGGTAGTGCCCACTTGAAAATAGTGACACAGGTGATTGTCACACTGTACCTGAAGGGGCATGAACTACAATTGATATGAAAACACGAATTTATGTTCTGTATACCGGTGGCACGCTGGGCATGGCACCGCAGGATGCCGATGACCCTGACAGTCCCTTAGAACCGCAACCATTTTCTGATCTACTGCATTTTCTGCCTGGTTTTGCAGGCTCCGACAGTTCGCGACAGAACAGTCTGAAACTGGATAACGGCAACCTGATTGAACTGGGTTATGGCAGTATTGAGCCGGTTGATTCATCTGATATCTCACCGCAGCACTGGATACAGATCGCACAAAAGATTCGGTCAGTGTATGCCGATTATGATGGCTTTGTTGTGCTGCACGGCACGGACACGATGGCCTATACCAGTTCAGCCCTGAGCTTTATGTTTGAGAATCTGGATAAACCAGTTGTACTGACCGGATCACAACGTCCGATTGCTGCGACCCGTACTGATGCCGTGTTAAACTTCATCAACGCGTTGTATGTCGCAGGATATCAGGTCACCAACCTGCCGCTGATTCCGGAAGTTGTGATTGTGTTTGCAGATAAGATCTTGCGCGGTTGCCGCGCAACCAAGATCAGTTCCTCCGGCTGGGCCGGGTTTGATTCACCCGATTTCACACCACTCGGCACGATTGGTGAACATATCGTGATCAATACACGTTATCTGTTGCCCCGCCCTGAGGGTAAACGCCTTTTTTCTGTCAGAACTGATCTGGTATCGCAGGTCTGTAGTGTCAATCTGTTTCCCGGCTTTCCGGCAGGCCCGATGCGTCATTTATTTTTAGATCGTGACATTGCAGGCATCGTTCTGCACACCTACGGCAGCGGAAATGTACCAACTGACGCCGACTTCCTGGCAACGATAGCACAATCCATCCGGGGTGACGTACTGACCAGTCTGACAGGTGACATTCAGCAACAGGCGATCCCCGGTGGTCGCCTGATTGTGGCGATTTCACAATGTACTCAGGGTACTGTGGAAATGGGCCTGTACGCCACCAGCTGCGGTATTCAGGCACACGGGGTATTATCCGGCCTGGATATGACACCGGAAGCCGCTCTGACCAAGTTGATGTGGACACTCGGAACCCGGACCGGGGCCGACCGGATAGCCCGGATGCAGATCAGCCAGCGCGGTGAACAGACCGGCAGCTACGCCGCATCTGGGTAGCGGTGAAGAACCTTATCCCGGCTTTCGCTATATCGCCTGTCATCTGCCCCGGCTGTCATATGCAACCTACTCGGGACAGCAACAATATCGTAGCCTGCTTAAATCTGCTGAATATGCGCTATGATGCACACGATAAAGTTGCTGTGTATGCGCAATCCATGCGACGTCTGCTCAGCCTGGAACAACGACCGGATAAACAGGTAAAATATATTGACTTTATTGATATTTACGGTGATCTGTCCGCACAGGAACAACAACAGTATCAACGCGACTATCCAGAGGAGGAACACGCTATGATGGGAAGATTAGCCCAGGCCCTGGCAGGCAGGGCAGCAGGAAGGCCGCCAGGCAGGTGTATCAGCAGGCATCCGGCACGGTGCAGCCAGCATATTACTCACACAATTACAGATGAAATTCGGATCAGAAGTGAATGAACAGGTACGTGAACAGATTGCCCGGGCAGATACAGACACGCTGCAACACTGGTCTGAGCGGATACTGAGCGCACGACAGTTACAGCAGATCCTGACTTCACAACCCGGTAAATGATCCATTATGCCCCGTCTCCGCGAAATTCCGTATAACTATACCTCTCTGAGTGATCGCGAAATCGTGATCCGTTATCTCGGTGAACCCGACTGGCAACTGATCGAGTCACTGCGCAGTTCGCGCCGTACCGGGCGTTCAGCGCAGATGTTATTTGAAGTGCTCGGCGATCTGTGGGTGGTGGAACGTAATCCGTATCTGCAGGACGATCTGATCCATAATCCGGATCGGCGCAAGGCACTGATTGTCGCGCTCAATCATCGTCTGAATCAGTTCGCTAAGCGGGTGAATCAGAATACGGACGCGGAGCGTCTGCTGAATTCTGCGCAACATGCGGTGGATCAGTTCAGCAACCGGTTCAGCGCAACCCTGACGTTACGTCAGACCGTGCAGCGTGCACTGAAACCAGTGACCCGCAGGGATAATGTCGACTTCAGCGGTCTGGCACGGGTCTCACATGCCACCGATGCGACCGACTGGCGGGTCGAAATGCCGTTTGTGGTGATTACACCGGATACAGAAGCCGAGGTGGCTGCAATCGTTAAGGCCTGTATTGATTGTGGTCTGACCCTGATTCCGCGTGGAGGCGGTACCGGCTATACCGGTTCAGCCGTGCCACTGGATGCACAATGCGCGGTAATCAATACCGAAAAGCTGGAAGACCTGTCGGCGATAGAGACCATCTCACTACCCGGTGTCGACGAACCCGTTGCCACCGTGAGTGCCGGAGCTGGCGTGGTCACGCGGCGGGTCTCGGATCTGGCGGCGCAGCATGGTCAGGTATTTGCGGTTGATCCGACCTCTCAGGATGCCTCTACCATTGGCGGCAATATTGCCATGAATGCCGGCGGCAAAAAAGCCGTGTTGTGGGGTACGACACTGGATAACCTGGCCAGCTGGCGTATGGTCACGCCGCAGGCAGACTGGCTGGAAGTGACCCGGCTGAACCACAATCTGGGCCGGATTCATGATCAGGCTGAGGTCAGCTTCCGTATCCAGCGTTATGCGCCGGATGGCACCACACCGCAGGGCCCGGCAGACACATTGACGATGCCGGGACAGGCCTTCCGCAAGATTGGCCTGGGCAAAGATGTCACAGACAAATTCTTGTGCGGCCTGCCCGGTGTGCAGAAAGAAGGCTGCGACGGCCTGATCACCTCAGCCCGCTTTATTCTGCACCGGATGCCGACCCATACCCGCACTGTCTGCCTGGAATTTTTTGGCCAGGATCTGGCGCAGGCAGTCCCGGCAATCGTTGAGATCACAGCAGCCATTGAATCAACCGACGGCGTCCGGATCGCCGGACTGGAACATCTGGACGAACGGTATGTGAAGGCCGTGGGCTACAGTACCAAGGCCGCGCGGCGTGCCACACCGAAGATGGTCCTGCTCGCAGACCTGGTCGCAGACGATGAACAACAGGTTGCGACCACAGCCAGCCGGGTCATCCGCATGGCCAATGCACGCCAAGCAGAAGGATTCGTTGCAATCAGCCCGGCAGCACGCAAAAAGTTCTGGGCAGACCGCGCCCGCACGGCAGCCATTTCAGCTCATACGAATGCGTTCAAGATCAACGAAGATGTAGTGATTCCGCTGGATCGACTGGCAGATTACACTCGCGGTATTGAACAGATCAACATAGAACAGTCGATCCGTAACAAGCTACAGACCATCCAGGCTTATCAGACCTTACTGGCCAGGTATCCACTACCGGAAGGACATGACGGCGAGATACTGCGTAACAAACTGACACTGGCACAGGACACGATCACGCAGGTTGGGCAACGCTGGCAGATCCTGCTGGATCAACTGGAAACACCGGTTGATCCGGCGGTACTGTTACCTGCCGAAGCAGAACGGCAACAACCAGGCGACACTAGCCTGGCCATGTTATTGCGCCGCGATATCCGGGTCTCGTATCGTGAAGAACTGAAGGCACCATTACGCGACATCCTGCAGGGGGAAGAATTCAGGGAACTGCGCGAACAATTGCGTGCTGCCCATCTTACAAACAAAAATGAACGCCTGTTTGTCGCCCTGCACATGCACGCCGGGGACGGCAATGTCCACACGAATATCCCGGTCCATTCGCACAACTACCAGATGTTACACCAGGCAGATCAGATCGTGGCACAAGTGATGCAACTGGCACAATCACTGGATGGGGTGATCTCCGGCGAGCATGGCATCGGGCTGACCAAGATCAGATACCTGGCGGAAGACAAGCTGCAGGACTTTGTCGCCTATAAACAACAGGTTGATCCGGAACAACATTTCAACCGGGGCAAACTGATGCCCGACTCCGGGCTGGAACGAGCCTATACCCCCTCATTGCAACTGGTCGAGCAGGAAGCCATTCTGCTGGAACAGAGCGAACTGGGTGCGCTGAACGACGATATTAAACATTGTCTGCGTTGCGGCAAGTGTAAGCCGAAGTGTATGACCCATGTACCACGTGCGAACCTGTTGTATTCACCACGTAACAAAATACTGGGTACCGGCCTGGTAATCGAAGCCTTTCTGTACGAAGAACAGACCCGGCGTGGTGTGGCATTACAACATTTCGATGAAATGAATGACATCGCCGATCACTGTACCGTCTGCCACAAATGTGAAGCACCCTGCCCGGTGAACATCGACTTTGGCGAAGTGACGATCCGGATGCGCAGAATTCTGCAGGACACGGGCAGAAAAAGACGCAACCTGGGCACCTGGGCAGCGATGCAGTTTCTGAACACAACCCACCCGACTACCATCAAATGGTTGCGCAAGGGCATGATTGACTGGGGCTTTAAGGGACTCAGTCTGATGCATGACCTGGCACGACGCAGTGGCCTGCTGCCGCAAGACAAACCACCTGCTGCCACGAACGGTAAAATGCAGATCAGCACAGTCGCAGTGGATATGATCCGGCGTCCGATCCGGGTTGAACTGCCGAAACAATCGTACCGGGCGGCACTAGGCCTGGAAAAGGCAGACTATATCCCGATCATCCGCGACCCGGAACGTGCAGATGAAGAACACGATGCCGTGTTTTATTTTCCAGGCTGCGGGTCAGAACGCCTGTTCTCAGATATCGGACTGGCAACCATCGCGATGCTGTACCAGACCGGTGCCCGGACGGTGCTGCCACCCGGTTATCTGTGTTGTGGCTATCCGCAGACCAGTGCAGGACAGGCAGCAAAAGGGCAACAGATCACCACGGAGAACCGGGTCTTATTCCATCGCGTCGCGAACACCCTGAATTACCTGAATATTAAGACTGTGATCGTCTCCTGCGGCACCTGTATGGATCAGTTGCTCAAATACGAATTTGAGCAGATCTTTCCCGGCTGCCGGTTACTGGACATCCACGAATATCTGGTCGAACAGGGCCTCAGTCTGGAAGGCGTGGGCGGCGTACAATATCTGTATCACGACCCGTGCCACAGCCCGATGAAACAACAGGATCCGATTCAGGTTGCGAGCACACTGCTGGGCAAGGCCGTGACTTTGTCCGACCGTTGCTGCGGCGAAGCCGGCACACTCGGCACCTCACGCCCGGATATTGCCAACCAGTTGCGCTTCAGAAAACAGGCCGAACTGCAGCAGGGTATACAGAACCTGACCGGTCAGACTCGTGCGGCTGAGGGACAGGTAAAACTACTGACCAGCTGCCCGGCCTGCCAGCAGGGACTCAGCCGGTATGGTGATGAAACCGGCCTGAAAACCGACTATATTGTGGTTGAAATGGCAAACCACACACTTGGCGCAGGCTGGCAGACACAATTTCTGCAACAGGCCAGACAGGGCGGTGTTGAGCGTGTCCTGTTGTAAACACCCTTGAAAATAGTGACACAAGTGGTCGTAGCACCGTAACTAGAGGCATGACCCGGATCTCTGTTCTCCGAGGGCGTCTGCGGCCCGGATGGCCGCAGCCGAGCCCCCACGGATGGGTTTATGGCGTACCTCGGAGAACAGGTTCGGGTCATGCTGACACTGAAGTTGGCACCATTAAGTTTCATGGCTGCTACGTACCAGTCCACATCATTCCGAATCGCACCCTCAGAGGCACCCTGTTGACAAACCACTGGACCTCGCCGATATAAGGCAGATTATGATGGTCACCTGTACCAACACTCTACGCCCCATCTTGATACATCTGATATCCTGCTGTAAAGCCTACCTGCTGACGCCAGGTTCCACTGTGCTGCGTGACACACCGGTCTGCTGGTTGCTGCTCATCGCCTGTATGTACGGTGGCAGCGCACAAGCCAGTCCGGCACCACTACCCCCTAAGCTGCAGGCAGACAGCTACCTGTTGCTGGAACCACAAAGTGGTCAGATCCTGGTCAGTCATAACCCGGATCAGCGGCTACCCTCTGCCAGCCTGACCAAGATCATGACGGCGTATCTGGTGTTTCAGTCACTGGCACAAGGCAGCCTGCAGCCGGATGATCTGGTACGCATCAGCAACAAGGCCTGGCGTACCCCCGGCTCACGCATGTTTATCGAAGTCAACAGTCAGGTCAGTGTGCAGGATCTGTTACGGGGCCTGGTCGTCCAGTCCGGCAACGATGCTGCCGTCGCTCTGGCTGAACATATTGCCGGTGACGAGGCAAACTTTGCTCAGCTGATGAACAGCCAGGCACAACAACTCGGCCTGCAAAACACACACTTTACGAATGCGACCGGACTACCGGATGACGATCACTACAGTACCGCACGCGATCTGGCGTATATCACTGCGGCAACGATCCGGGACTACCCGACCCACTATGCGCTGTATGCCGAAAAGACCTACGCCTACAACAATATCAGTCAGCGCAATCGCAATGACCTGCTCTGGCGCGATGCCAGTGTGGACGGCGTGAAGACCGGACACACCCAGGCTGCAGGTTATTGTCTGGTCGCTGCTGCCGAACGTGACGACATGCGTCTGATTTCGGTTGTACTGGGTGCCGACAGCAAAACGCAACGACTGAAGGAAAGCCAGGCACTGCTCAACCACGGATATCGGTTTTATCGCACACATCGTCTATACAAAGCAGAACAGTCCATTCACCAGCCGCGTGCCTGGTACGGCGCTGCGGAAAAGATTCTGGTCGGGCCAGCCCGGGCAGTGGATGTTGCTATTCCACGCGGCCAGTATGACCAGTTGCAATCTCACATCAGGATGGATACACCGCTCCAGGCCCCGATCAGGAAAGGCCAGACACTGGGTACCCTGACGCTCACACTGGCTGATCAGACCCTGCAGACGATCCCGCTGATTGCGCTGCAGGATCTGCCTGAAGGCAACCTGTGGCGACAAGCTGTAGACCGAACCCTGAAGTTACTGGAGTAACCCATGCCACTGGCCTATCTGAACGGCAACTATCTGGATCAGACCGAAGCACATCTGCCGCTCACAGACCGCGGACTGTTATTCGGCGACAGCATCTACGAAGTGATCCCGGTATATCACGGCCAGCCGTTTCAGGCCAGAGCACACCTGGCCCGCCTGCAACAAGGCCTGCAGGCAATCCGCATCATCAACCCACTCAGCCTGGATGACTGGCTGACAGTCATCACCACCCTGAGCACAGACAATCCTGCCCCGGCACAGGCGATTTACCTGCAGGTGACGCGCGGCGCCTACCCCGGACGGGCACATCAACTACCCGCACAGCCTGAACCCAACATCTTTGCATTCAGCAAGATATTCAGCCCGGATCCACACATCCTGCAGCATGGCCTGCAGGTGATCACACAACCGGATGTACGCTGGCACCGTTGTGACCTGAAGACCACCAACCTGCTGCCGAACGTACTCGCACTGGCCACCGCGCACGAACAAGGTGCGGATGATGCGATTCTGGTACGTGATGGTATAGCACGCGAAGGAACATCCAGTAATCTGATCGCGATACTGGATGGCATCCTGACCACCTCACCGGACAGTCCGGAACTCCTGCCCGGTGTCACCCGTAACCTGATCCTGTGCCTGGCTGCCCGGGCTGATATCCCGTGCACCCGACGCGACATTCACACTGACGAACTGCCACAGGCTGACGAAATCTGGCTGAGCAGTTCCACTCGTGAGATCGCACCGGTGACCCGACTCAACCAGCAAACCATCGGCAATGGTGCACCCGGACCCGTCTGGCAGCAAGTCAATGCCCTGTATCAGGCAGCAAAAACAAATCCCGATGACGCATGAAAGACGTTGGCCTGCAGTTCCCCTGTCCCTATACAGTCAAGGCGATGGGGCATAATGACCATACCTTCCCGACACACATTGCCCGTTTACTGGAACCCCATACCGGGCCCATCGCACCCGCACAGATCACCAGCAAATCCAGCCGGAACCAACGTTACCTGTCCGTCAGTATCACAATTCAGGCACACAGCCGCGCGCAACTGGATGCCATTTATCAGGATCTGACAGCAGATCCAACCGTACTGATGCGCCTGTGACCCTGATCATACGCCATCTCGGACAACATCCTTACCTGCCAACCTGGCGCGCAATGCAGGACTTCACCAATCAGCGCACACCAGACACGCCATCCGAGCTATGGGTCGTCGAACATCCACCAGTCTACACTCAGGGCCAGGCTGGGAAGGCCGAACATATCCTCGAACCCGGCAACATCCCCGTCATCCAGACAGATCGCGGTGGCCAGATCACCTATCACGGCCCGGGCCAGATCGTGATCTACCTGCTGTTATCGCTGCGCGAGACCGGACTCGGCGTGCGCGCCCTGGTCAGTGCCATGGAACGCAGCCTGATCCAACTCCTGGCACAGCATGGTGTCACTGCCGAAGCCAACCCCAAGGCTCCCGGCGTGTATGTACAGAACGCCAAGATCGCTGCACTGGGTCTGCGCGTGCGGCGCGGTTATACCTACCACGGCCTCGCACTGAACGTCGATATGGACTTACATCCGTTCACCCGGATCAATCCGTGCGGCTATCCCCACCTCGCTATCACACAAACCAAAGACCAAAGTATTTCTGCCACCCAAACCACCCTGACCGGTCAGCTGATTGATCAGCTCAGAACTCATTTAGGCTATGGACGATCAGGTTAAACCCAACTCGCTATGCGATCCGAGGCGCACCAGCTGCATCACCTGTTCATCCGGCAACCGATAGATCAGCACCAGATTCGGTCGGATATGGCAATCCCGGTGATCCCGCCAGTTACCGGTCAACTGATGATCACGATGTTTATCTGCCAGTGGCTGGTCCTGGCACAGTGCTTCCAGCACTGTGCGCAGGACCGGCAACCACAAATGGCTTTGTGGTTTTTTCAGTGCCTTTTTGTAGTCGCGCCTGAATTGTGTGGTGCGCTCAATCTGGCGCATTCAGGTCGGCCATCAGGGCATCCACACTTGCAAAACGTGGCAGTTTTTCCTGGCGCGCCTGTTTCATGGCCGCAATGGTTTCCGCATTCGGCACCCAGGGATCAAACGGTAACGCCTTATCTTTCGCAACCCGGGTCAGCATCATTCGTAATGCCGTAGATAGTGACATGCCCAGACTGGCGAGCACCGCCATCGCTTCTTCTTTGGTCTGATGATCAATTCTGGCGCGTACAACCGCAGTAGCAGCAGACATCATAACCTCCTTCTGATGTACTGTTATTTAATTGTGGCTACATTGTAGCTCAAGCAGGTATTCTGTCAATACCTTCAACTATCCCGGTTGAAGGCACCATCCCGATTCCGATCCAGAGCCCGGCGGCCTGATCCCGGTGGTACACAGGTAAAGGTCACGGCATTGCCGTCTTCTGCTGCCAGTGCACGTAATTCCACCGGCGTCAGATGGGATTCGCCGGTCAGATCCGGCTGATACAGATCGTCCGGCGGGCTATACAGGTAATGATGTATTTCGCCATCAATCCGACCCGTTGCCATCAGGTCGCACTCGGTCACCTCACCACCCAGCGTCGCCGAGGTGAATGCTGTACCAGCCCGGGCCTCCAGCAGATTCAGCCGCGCCAGCACTTCAGGCCCGCGATGCGCTGCCGACAAGGTCATCTGCTGTCCGACAACCGGTGCCAGATCAGTATCAAACTCCATCAGAAAGTCAACGATATTCAGGCGGACTGTGTCGTCAGGAATACCAATTCTGCCGACATTATTCAGGCAACCGTGTGAGGCATCAGCACCTGGCGGACAGCCCGCTTCGCCATTATCAAACACCGCACCCTGCAGAAAGTTAAACAGCCGGTCGGTCGCACCATCATGCAGAAAACCGAATCCGCGAATCTGATCACCCTGATGCGTCCGGGTGGTAGATGGCAGAAACAGCTCCCGATCCGGCAAACCGAACATCCCCACTCGCTGATACAGATTACGCAGATGCGGTGTCTTCAGCATCAGGATTTCGCCACCATGCGAGACCGCACCATTGGTACCGAAAAAGCCTTTTGCCGGATCCAGCATATGGCAGCCCCGGCAATTGACCCCGTCTTTTTCCGGACCGTTGCTATCTCTGTCTTCAGCCAATCCGTCTGCCCGGCGTGCACCGGTAAAAAACTGCCGTCCCTGCGCCGCTGAGGCACTATGCGTACGATCCAGGCCAACATGTGGATCAGGCGGTAACTGCAAAGCCAGTGCAAAATCCGCAAAACGTGCCATATCAGCCTCCAGCTGTATGACCTCCGTACTTTTTGATGCAGCCTGGCTGTTTGCTGGCAACTCAATATCCAGCCCCAGCAGACCTTCATTCGCAACAATAAAATTTCTGAACGACAACCGCTCGTCCAGAGCACGCAAATCCTGCGTGCGATCTGTACCGAAATAGCCGGTCGCCCGATCACCCCGCCAGTGCATATGACCATGCGTTGACATGCCGCGCAATGTCTGGGTGCCCATCGGGCCGCCCTTCATGGATGCAAAGATATCCAGATTCCCGCTGCCGTTTACCAGCTGGGTTAAAAACTGACATCCTGCCGAATCTTTCCCGCTCACTGTGCAGTCCAGCTCAGTGATATTGCGCGTCGGCTGCGGCTGCGTATTGATCGTATTCGGCTCATCCGGATTACCCAGATCCCAGGCCAGATGATCCGTATCCCTGAAGATATGACAAGCTGCGCAACTGGCCTCACCATTGGATGACGTACGTTGTGCGTCATATAACATCGGACGTCCGGCGGTGACTGCCGCCGGTTCCGGATTATGCAGGGTCAGACGCTGTTCTTCCTGACCGTTTTCCAGATTGATCACGCTGACTGCATGGTCCAGATGGGTCTGCACAAATAAACGTTGCCGTGATTCATCCAGATGCACCCCCGACCGGCCCGCTATTCACCTGAATATAGTCGGCACTGGCCTTCGTCGGATCGAAGCCTGACCAAGCCTGATCTGCATCCAGATCCGCCGTTCTGAAGACACCCACCTTATCTGATCCCAGCGCAGCCAAGTATAAGGTCGCGCCATCACCGCTGACCATCATTTGTGTCGGGATAGCTAAACTATGCTTTTTCGTATCGGCACTGGCCTTATGTACTGCATAATCAATATGTGAATTCACATGTCGCGGCTTCACCTGAGCAGTATCCGGATCAAGCACGGTGATACGGGTCCGGGCAAGATTGCCCTGCACGGTGTTGCCACCATGCTGTCCCGGCCCTTCAAAACGAATATGATTCTGCGCTTCGGTATTGGAAACATACACCTTCCCACTCGCCGGATTGACCGCCAGGTTGTATAAGGTCGTTCCGACATGGGCAAATACCTGAGCAGTCTGTAACGTACCGGTGTCAATCGCGAACACATCCTGATCCGGCAGATGGAAACGTACCCTGTTGGAAAAATTGCGTCCCAGCGGATCGCGCCATTCGCCACTCGCCCGATCAAACTTCACGATCATCAGCAATTCCCGCTGCGATAGAAACCCCCAATAAAAATAAGGGTTGTAAGGGTG
>CAWUJM010000023.1:0-25489 GCA_963922685.1 uncultured Gammaproteobacteria bacterium
CGCCTCAAAAACCACTTCGCGACGCTCAACCAACTTTTCAGCGGGAATTGTTGCCGGTGCGTTCCGGCTATTGACACGTTTTTGGCTTGAGCCTAGAATGCTCCACCTCTTGCTGGTCTGAGCTGTCAGACTCCGGGCCATGAATTAGCTGTAAGTGTAGCCTGTTGCCCCGATTCTTCTGTTGGCACTACCTGTGGTGGTGCTGTGTTTGATGGAACAATTGCATGACCACGATAAATCAGCTGGTGCGCAAGCCGCGTCAGCGTAAGCCGGAAAAAACGAATGTCCCGGCACTGGAAGCGTGTCCGCAGAAGCGTGGTGTCTGTACCCGGGTCTATACCACCACCCCGAAGAAACCGAACTCAGCACTGCGTAAAGTAGCCCGTGTGCGTCTGACCAATGGCTATGAAGTGATCAGCTATGTTGGTGGTGAAGGCCACAACCTGCAGGAGCACTCGGTTGTGCTGATCCGGGGTGGTCGTGTCAAAGACCTGCCTGGTGTGCGTTATCACGTGGTGCGTGGTGCGCTGGATACGTCTGGTGTTGATAAGCGTCGCCAAGGCCGTTCTAAGTATGGTGCGAAGCGACCCAAATCGTAACAGGTGTGTGTCATTCTGCGCGCAGCGAAGCGTAGTCGCAGAATCTGCCTGATCTGTTGCTATGGATTCCGCGATTTCGAGCGGAATGATTGATCTTTTTTACCGTCAGGGCTTTGCCCTGAAGTATCTCCGGCACCCTGCCGATTATCTGAGAGAAGTGGTGTATGCCAAGAAGAAAAGTCGCTGCCAAACGTGAGACACTGCCAGATCCGAAATTTGGTAGTCAGTTGCTGGCAAAGTTTATCAATATTGTGATGGTGGATGGTAAAAAGTCGGTTGCCGAGAATATTCTGTATCGTGCATTAGACCAGGTAAAACAAAGGCGTGGCGGTGAGCCGCTGGATTTGCTGGATCGGGCACTGGAAAATGTGCGTCCGATCGTTGAAGTGCGCTCACGCCGGGTCGGTGGGGCTACCTATCAGGTACCGGTTGAAGTACGCGCTGTGCGGCAGGATACACTGGCGATGCGCTGGCTGATTGAGGCTGCACGCAAACGTAGTGAAAAGACCATGTCTGCCCGACTCGCAGGTGAGTTTCTGGATGCGATGGAACAGAAGGGCAGTGCTGTTAAGAAAAAAGACGATACCCACCGTATGGCGGAAGCGAACAAGGCATTTGCGCATTATCGCTGGTAGTTGACTGACTTGGGTATCAGGTGGTGGTTTCCTCTACGCCGATTGCGCTTTATCGGAATATCGGCATCATGGCACACATTGATGCGGGTAAAACCACGACCACGGAACGCATCCTGTATTACACCGGTGTTTCGCATAAGATCGGTGAGGTGCACGAAGGCACTGCAACCATGGACTGGATGGCGCAGGAGCAGGAGCGTGGCATTACGATCACGTCTGCAGCGACCACTTGCTTCTGGTCCGGGATGGAACGCCAGTTTCCGACCCATCGTATCAATATCATTGATACGCCCGGTCATGTCGATTTCACGATTGAGGTAGAACGCTCGCTGCGTGTGCTGGACGGTGCTGTATTCGTGCTGTGCGCTGTGGGTGGAGTTGAGTCTCAGTCTGAGACGGTCTGGCGTCAGGCGAATAAATACGCGGTTCCACGTCTGGCATTCGTGAATAAGATGGATCGGATCGGTGCTGATTTTGCCCGTGTGGTGGAGCAGCTGGATTCGCGTCTGGGTGCGACGCCGGTGCCGGTGCAGTTGCCGATCGGTGCCGAAGATGACTTTGTCGGCGTGATTGACCTGATCCGGATGCAGGCTATCTATTGGGATGAGGCGGCTAAAGGGATTGAATTCACCTTTAGTGACATTCCTGTCGGCTACCAGGCTGTTGTACAGAATTATCGCGAGCAGTTGCTGGAAGCCGCCGCTGAAGCGAATGAAACTGTGATGGATCGTTATCTGGAATCAGGTGATCTGTCGATTGATGATATACTGTCCGGTTTGCGTGAACGAACCCTGCAGCTTGAGATTGTGCCGGTTTGTTGTGGCTCTGCCTTTAAAAACAAAGGTGTGCAGGCCATGCTGGATAAGGTGGTCGAACTGCTGCCAGCACCAACGGACGTTCCGGCGGTAACCGGTACTGCACCGGATGGCGCAACTCAGATTGAGCGGACAGCGGATGATCAGGCACCGTTTGCCGCACTCGCATTCAAGGTGGCAAATGATACGCATGTCGGCCATCTGACCTTCCTGCGTTGTTATTCCGGCAGAATTCGGGTCGGTGATGCGGTACTGAATCCGTTGAAGGGTAAGCGTGAGCGCATCGGACGCCTGTTACAGATGCATGCGAACAGTCGCGAAGAGATTGACGAGGTGCGTGCCGGTGATATTGTCGCAGCAGTCGGCCTGAAAGACATTACCACCGGCGATACCCTGTGCGAGTCGGGCAAGCCACCGGTTGTGCTGGAACGAATGGAGTTTCCGGAGCCGGTGATTGCAGTCTCGGTGGAGCCGAAGACCCAGGCTGATCAGGATAAAATGAGTTTCGCGCTGGGTTGTCTGGCGCGTGAAGATCCATCGTTCCGGGTGCGCACTGATGCTGAATCAGGTCAGACCATCATCTCCGGGATGGGCGAGTTACACCTGGACATAATCGTCGACCGGATGCAGCGCGAATTTAAGGTTGCAGCGAATGTCGGCAAGCCGCAGGTTGCGTATCGCGAAACAATCCAGGCTGTGATTGAGATTGAAGGAAAATTTATCCGGCAGACCGGTGGGCGAGGCCAGTACGGCCATGTCTGGCTGAAGCTGGAACCGCTGACAGATGGTGGATTCGTGTTTGTCAGCGAGATTGTCGGTGGCGTTGTGCCGAAAGATTTTATTCCGGCGATTGAAAAAGGCATTCAGGAAGCCATGACCGGCGGTGTGCTCGCGGGTTATCCGCTGATGGGCATCCGGGCGACCTTATTTGATGGGTCATATCACGAAGTTGATTCTAACGAACAGGCCTTCAGAATAGCGGGTTCCATCGCTTTGCGTGATGGTTGTCGCAAGGCGCAGCCTACCCTGCTGGAGCCGGTGATGAAGGTCGAAATCACTACCCCGGAACAGCATATGGGGGACGCGATTGGTGATCTGAGCGGGCGGCGTGGCAATATACTCGGTATCGAAGATGGTGTAATGGGCAAGCTGATCCGGGCCGAGGTGCCACTGGCCGAAATGTTCGGTTATGCCACTGCATTGCGTGGCGCGACTCAGGGGCGAGCCGGTTACAGCATGGAGTTTGCCGAGTACCGCGCAGTGCCTGCTGCCGTAGCTGAGCCCATCATTAACAGAATCTGATACAGCCCTGGTGGCATTTGTTTTTTTGAAGGATAGCGATTATGGCCAAAGAAAAATTTGAGCGGAATAAACCGCACGTCAATGTGGGTACCATTGGTCACGTTGATCATGGTAAGACCACCCTGACTGCCGCAATAACGACGCATCAGGCGAACAAGGGACGCGCCGAATCCCGGGCCTATGATCAGATAGACAATGCGCCGGAAGAGCGAGAGCGTGGCATCACCATCGCGACTGCACACGTCGAATACGAATCAGAAACCCGCCACTATGCCCACGTGGACTGCCCCGGCCATGCCGACTATGTGAAAAACATGATCACTGGTGCAGCGCAGATGGACGGTGCGATACTGGTCTGTTCAGCCGCCGATGGCCCCATGCCGCAGACCCGCGAACATATCCTGCTGTCACGTCAGGTTGGTGTCCCTTATATCGTGGTATACCTGAACAAAGCCGATCAGGTTGACGATGAAGAATTGCTGGAACTGGTTGAGATGGAAGTGCGTGAGTTGCTGGACAGCTACGAATTTCCGGGTGATGACACCCCGATCATCACCGGTTCTGCGCTGAAGGCACTGGAAGGTGATGAGTCTGAGATTGGTACGCAATCCATAGATAAGCTGATAGAAGCACTGGACAGCTATATCCCGACGCCGGAGCGTGCCATAGATGGCGACTTCATCATGCCGATCGAAGATGTGTTCTCTATCTCCGGGCGTGGCACCGTAGTCACTGGTCGGGTCGAGCGTGGCGTGATCAAGGTGGGCGAAGAAGTTGAGATTGTCGGGCTGCGTGAGACACAGACGACCACCTGTACTGGTGTGGAAATGTTCCGCAAGCTGCTGGATCAGGGTGAAGCGGGCGACAATGTTGGTGTGCTGTTGCGTGGTACCAAGCGGGATGAAGTTGAGCGTGGCCAGGTCCTGGCGAAGCCCAAATCTATCACACCGCATACACATTTTGAAGCTGAGGTGTATATCCTGAGCAAGGACGAAGGTGGACGGCATACACCTTTCTTTAATGGTTATCGCCCGCAATTCTATTTCCGTACCACAGACGTGACCGGAGCCTGTGAATTGCCAGAAGGCACCGAGATGGTCATGCCAGGCGACAATGTCAAGATGACAGTGAAACTGATAGCACCGATTGCGATGACTGAAGGACTACGCTTCGCGATACGTGAAGGTGGACGCACGGTGGGTGCTGGTGTCGTCTCTAAGGTCATTGCATAATCCGTGCGGACGAGAGCAACACACTATGTCAAATCAGCGCATTCGTATCCGCCTGAAATCATTTGATCACCGGCTGATTGATCAGTCGGCTACTGAAATCGTCGATACGGCGAAGCGCACGGGTGCTCAGGTGCATGGTCCGATTCCGCTACCGACCAGAAAGGAGCGCTTTACCGTACTGATTTCGCCGCATGTGAATAAAGATGCACGAGATCAGTACGAAATTCGTACCCACAAGCGGTTACTGGATATTGTCGATCCGAACGACAAGACGGTTGATGCACTGATGAAGCTGGATCTGGCCGCTGGTGTCGATGTCCAGATCAAATTGAGCTGAGGTTACAGACATGACTGTTGGCTTGGTAGGGCAGAAGGTGGGGATGACCCGGGTCTTTTCCGACGACGGCGTATCAACCCCGGTTACTGTGATAGAAGTGCAACCGAACCGGATCACACAGGTGCGGACTGCTGCAACAGACGGCTATCGTGCGATTCAGATCACCACTGGTCATAAAAAGCCATCGCGCGTAAACCTGCCGATGAAGGGCCATTATGCGAAGGCGAATACTGAGGCCGGGCGTGGACTCTGGGAATTTCGTCTGCCAGCTGAGGCACAGGATGAATGGCAGGTGGGAGATGCACTGGATGCGACCCTGCTGGTCGTTGGCAACAAGGTTGATGTGCGTGGTGTGAGCAAGGGTAAGGGCTTTCAGGGCGGGGTCAAACGACACAACTTCCGTACTCAGGATCACAGTCACGGCAACTCATTGTCGCATCGTGCTCCAGGTTCCATCGGACAATGCCAGACGCCAGGTCGGGTATTCAAGGGCAAAAAGATGGCCGGACACATGGGGGCTGTAAAGGTCTGTGTGCAGAATCTGGAAGTGGTGCGGGTCGACTCAGAACGTCAGCTAGTCTTAGTGAAAGGTGCTATACCGGGTGCAAATGGCGGTGATGTGGTCATCACTCCGGCGATCAAACAGCGACAGAAGGGATAGGACGTGGAACTCACAGTACAGGGTGGCGAGAACCTGCAGGTTGCAGATAGCGTATTCGCTGCGGACTATCGTGAACCCCTGATTCATCAGGTCGTCACTGCTTACCGCAATGCAGCACGTGCCGGAACCAAGGCACAAAAAAACCGTTCTGCCGTACGCGGCGGTGGTGCCAAGCCGTATCGGCAGAAGGGCACGGGTCGTGCCCGCCAAGGTACCAGCCGCAGCCCGATCCTGCGCTCAGGTGGTGTGACCTTTGCTGCTTCACCACGCAGCTATGCGCAGAAGGTGAACCGCAAGATGTATCGTGGCGCGATTCGTTCGATTCTGTCCGAACTGGTGCGGCAGGAACGACTTGTGCTTGTCGAGGCATTTGAGCTGGCGGAGGCAAAGACCAGGGTGCTGGTTGCACACATGCTGGAACTGCAACTCAACGATGTCCTGCTAGTGACGGCTGAGTTTGATGAAAACATCTGGCTGGCCAGTCGTAACCTGTATCATGTCGGTTATCTGCCAGTGAACGAGCTGGATCCGGTCGCGCTGATCGGGTTTGAGCGGGTGTTGATGACGACTGCTGCGCTGCGCGCCTTAGAGGAGCGTCTGGCATGAACAAAGAGCGTTTATTGCAGATCATACTGGCACCACTGAACTCTGAAAAGACAGTTAAAATCGCCGAGAACTCGAACCAGATCACCTTTAAGGTGCTGAAGAATGCAACCAAGCCGGAGATTGCCGCTGCGGTTGCATTATTGTTTGAGGTTGAGGTTGAGGCAGTGCGTACTTTGAATGTTCCGGGCAAGAAAAAGCGTACAGGCCGTCGTTCTGACTGGAAAAAGGCCTACGTCCGCATCAAGGCCGGACAAGATATCAAATTCGCCGAAGACGTCTGACGGGTATTCCTGAAAGCTGCTACTTTAAATAAAAAATTCTCTTTGAGTTGGACTCTCTGCATATCGCTGTTTCCGCAGTGCATGGTATGGCTTATTTGCTGACATGGAATTGCAAGCATATTGCAAATGCTGTGATAAAGCCAAAAATTGATGCAATTTGTGCGGGATTTGGTTATCACCTTCCGGTGATTTGTACGCCGGAGCAATTGATAAAGGAGTAGTGTTATGTGGGAAGAAGATCCTATCATGCAGGACACTCGTCAGCTCCGGTATTCCTACGCTGCAAAATTTAACGGTGATTCTGAAGCTATGTTTCAGGATATTCTGGAACGTCAGGCCCGGCACAAAGATCGTCTGGTTTCTTTTTCACCTCGTTCATCAGGTGATATCCAATAGCAACCCTTAAGACGAAGTCATTGATGAAGTCCGGAAGAATCGCGATTCATATGCTTCTGAACACCACCATAATCTTGCAGAGATGGTGGTGGATCTGAAGATCCGACAAGAGCGACCAGATTGTCTGCTGACAGACGAAAGAGATTGACAGAATATTATGGCGATTGTTAAAACAAAACCGACTTCACCAGGCCGTCGACATGTGGTGCGGGTGCGACAGACAGAACTGCACAAAGGCAGCCCGCTACGTGCTCTGGTAGAAAAAAAGCACAAGACTGGTGGGCGCAATGGTGCTGGCCGGATGACCACCCGGCATAAAGGGGGTGGGCATAAACAGCGTTATCGCATGATTGATTTTAAGCGGAACAAGATCGGTGTGGTTGGTCAGGTCGAACGGCTTGAATATGATCCGAACCGCACTGCGAATATTGCGCTGATTAAATATACCGATGGCGAATACCGCTACATCATTGCGCCAGCAGGCCTGAAGGTTGGTGCTGAGATTCAATCCGGCGATGATGCGCCGATTGCGGTTGGTAATTGTCTGCCGCTGCGGAACCTGCCGCTGGGTAGTTTAGTGCACTGTATCGAAATGAAGATTGGTAAGGGTGCGCAGATGGCGCGGAGTGCCGGGGCTTCAGCACAGCTTGTCGCACGTGAAGGCCGGTATGCCACATTGCGCTTGCGTTCCGGTGAGATGCGTAAGATACATGCAGACTGCAGGGCGGCACTGGGCGAGGTTAGCAACGCGGAACATAACCTGCGCAAACTGGGCAAGGCGGGTGCTAAACGCCATCTGGGTGTGCGACCGACTGTGCGTGGTGTGGCAATGAACCCGGTAGATCACCCACATGGTGGTGGTGAGGGACGCACCTCCGGTGGACGCCATCCGGTCAGTCCGTGGGGTGTGCCGACGAAGGGACATAAAACGCGATCCAATAAGCGCACCGATCAGTTTATCGTGCGTGATCGCCGTCGTAAGTAATTTCAGGGGTCGTAAGGCATGCCACGTTCGATTCGGAAGGGGCCATTTATAGATCATCATCTGGCGAAAAAGGTTGAGGTTGCGCAGGCGAAGAAAGATCGTCGGCCCATTAAGACCTGGTCGCGCCGTTCCATGGTCAGCCCGGATATGGTCGGCCTGACCATCGCGATCCACAACGGTCGGCAGCATGTGCCCGTGCTGATCAGCGAGAATATGGTCGGTCATAAGTTGGGTGAATTTGTGCAGACCCGCTTATATCGCGGCCATACTGCTGATAAAAAGACCAAGAAATAAGGGGCATATGATGCAGGTAATGGCGAAATGGCGTTATGCGCGGCTTTCAGCACAGAAGGGTCGGTTAGTTGCCGATCAGATTCGCGGTATGCCAGTTGAACAGGCCTTGGATCTGCTGACCTTCAGTAATAAAAAGGCGGCAGTCTTTATCAGAAAGGTGCTTAACTCAGCGATAGCAAACGCAGAGCATAATGAAGCAGCTGATATTGACGAACTGATTGTGCAGATGATTTATGTGGATGAAGGGCCGACGATGAAGCGGATGCGGGCAAGGGCGAAGGGCCGTGGCACCCGGATTCTGAAACGAACCAGCCACATTACGGTGGTTGTGGCAGAAGACGAGAGACACGGGTAATCCTTATGGGTCAGAAAGTACATCCTTATGGCATGCGTCTGGGTATCGTCAAAGACTGGACATCCAGATGGTATGCGGACACAAAACATTATGCCAATCTGCTGGAAGCCGACATGCAGGTGCGCGACTTCCTGCTGACCCGGCTGAAAAATGCAGCAGTCAGTCGGGTGCAGATCGAACGTGCCGCGAAGGATGTACGGATCACGATCCATACGGGCCGTCCCGGGGTGGTAATCGGTAAGAAGGGCGAAGATATTGAGGCCCTGCGCAAGGAAGTGATGCGACGGATGGGTATGCCGGTGCATGTCAATATCGAAGAAATCCGCAAACCGGAACTGGATGCGCAACTGGTTGCGGAGAACATTGCGCAGCAGCTGGAGCGCCGGGTGATGTTTCGTCGGGCGATGAAGCGTTCCGTGCAGAATGCGATGCGGCTGGGTGCCGAAGGTGTCCGGATCAATATCGCAGGTCGGCTGAATGGAGCTGAGATTGCGCGCAGCGAATGGTATCGCGAAGGTCGTGTGCCCTTGCATACATTGCGTGCGGACATTGATTATGGCTTTGCTGAGGCGCTGACGACCTATGGCATTCTGGGTGTGAAGACCTGGATCTTTAAGGGTGAGGTATATGCCGATCAGGCCACTGCCCAGCTTACGCCGCCGCCTGGCAAGCGCAGGCAGAGAAAGAGCAGGGATCGGGGATAACAAATGTTACAGCCAAAGCGGACTAAGTACCGCAAACAGCACAAAGGACGCAATCGCGGGCTGGCTTCCTCCGGAAACAAGGTTAGTTTCGGCGAATTTGGTCTGAAGGCGACGGATCGTGGTCGGATCACGGCACGTCAGATAGAGGCCGCGCGGCGCACCATCACCCGTACCGTGAAGCGTGGTGGCAAGCTCTGGATTCGCATCTTTCCGGATAAGCCGATTACGAAAAAGCCATTAGAAGTACGGATGGGTAAAGGCAAAGGGAATGTTGAATACTGGGTTGCTCAGATCCAGCCGGGCCGCATGTTATATGAAATTGAGGGTGTTTCTGAAGATCTGGCGCGGCGTGCCTTCACTCTGGCCTCTGCCAAGCTGCCGGTGCAGACGACCTTTATAAAACGGATGATTTTGTAATGACGGTCAGCGAATTGCGTGACAAGACACCTGCCCAACTGCGTGAGACGCTACTGGAGCTGCGCCGGGAACAATTTAATCTGCGTATCCAGAAGGCAAACGATCAGTTAAAGCGTCCGCATCTGGTAAAACAGGCACGGCGTACTATAGCGCGGGTGAAGACAGTGATGAACGAACAGAAACAGGCTGCCGCATGAGCGAACAAGCGAATACGAACCGGACCCTGCAGGGTCGGGTGATCAGCGACAGGATGAATAAGACGGTCACGGTGCTGGTGGAACGTCGGGTCAAACATCCCCTGTATGGTAAGTTTGTGCGCCGTTCCACCAGGATCCATGCGCATGACGAACAGAATGAATGCCGGATTGGCGATACTGTTGTCGTGATGCAGTGCCGTCCACTATCGAAGACAAAAAGCTGGCGTTTTGTACAGTTGATTGAGCGCCCGAAATAGCCGCAGCAGCAGATAATAGTTGAGGAAGATTCATGATCCAGATGCAAACCGTGCTGGATGTTGCAGACAACAGTGGCGCAAAGCGAGTGCAGTGCATCAAGGTGCTTGGTGGCTCGCATCGGCGTTATGCCGGTATTGGTGATGTAATCAAGGTGTCGGTCAAGTCGGCCATTCCTCGCGGTAAGGTAAAAAAAGGCGATGTGATGAGTGCCGTTGTGGTGCGCACCCGAAAGGGTGTGCGTCGCCCGGACGGATCGGCGATTCGATTTGATGGCAATGCAGCGGTGTTACTGAATAATGCCTTGGCACCGATTGGTACCCGTATCTTTGGCCCTGTGACCCGTGAGTTGCGTAGTGAGCGGTTTATGAAGATCGTATCACTCGCTCCGGAAGTCCTCTGAGAACAACGGTATGGCACAACGAATACGTAAAGGTGATGAGGTCATTCTCATCGCAGGCAAAGACAAGGGGCGACGCGGTGAAGTCATGTCGCTGCAGGGCGACCGGGTACTGGTCGAAAACCTGAATCTGGTGCGCAAGCATGTCAAGCCGAACCCGAATACCGGCGAAGATGGCGGTATCTATCCGAAAGAAATGCCGATCCATATCTCAAATGTCGCCCTGTACAACCCGGTGACCGAAAAGGCAGACCGGGTCGGATTCAGAATACTGGAAGATGGTCGCAAGGTGCGCGTGTTCAAATCGAACAACGAAGTGGTTGATGGATGAGGCGGGTCTGATGGCAAGATTACACGATCATTACCGACAAACTGTCGTTCCACAACTGAAACAGCAGTTTGCGTATCAAAGCCTGATGCAGGTGCCGAAGATCGAAAAGATTACCCTGAACATGGGGGTCGGCGAAGCAGTCAGCGATAAAAAACATATGCAACATGCGCTGGAAGATATGCGGCGTATCGCCGGGCAGAAGCCGATTGTCACCCGGGCACGAAAATCAGTCGCCGGATTCAAGATTCGGGAAGGCTGGCCGATTGGGTGTAAAGTGACCCTGCGGCGGGAACGGATGTATGAATTTCTGGATCGACTGATCAATATCGCGCTGCCGCGCGTACGTGACTTTCGTGGTCTGAATGTTAAATCATTTGATGGTCGGGGCAATTACAATCTGGGTGTGAAGGAACAGATCATCTTTCCGGAAGTGGAATACGACAAGATTGATACCCTGCGTGGCATGGATATTACCCTGACAACCAGTGCAGTGACAGATGAAGAGGGTCGCGCCCTCCTGGCTGGATTCAACTTTCCCTTTAAGTAGAGCGGGATATGGCAAAAAAAAGTATGCAGGTGCGCGAACAGAAGCGTGCTGCCATGGTGGCTCAGTTTGCTGAAAAACGTGCGAAACTGAAGGCGGTCATCAATGATCGGACTAAAGAGCCGGATGAAATAGATGCCGCAGTCCTGGCCTTACAGAAATTACCGCGTAATGCGAACCCATGTCGCCAGCGGCAACGTTGTCGCGTGTCTGGTCGGCCGCATGGTGTGTATCGTAAGTTTGGTTTGTGCCGTAACAAATTGCGTGAGTCTGCAATGCGTGGCGAAGTGCCTGGACTGCGTAAGGCAAGCTGGTAGATTTCTGGCTGAAGGAGCTGATTGATGAGTCTGTCTGACCCCATTGCCGATATGCTGACGCGCATCCGGAATGGACAAGCTGCGACCAAAAAGACTGTGACTATGCCGTCGTCGCGTAAAAAACGTGCGATTGCGGAAGTGTTGCAGAATGAAGGCTATATCACCGGGTTTGAGGTGCAGGGTGACAAAAAGCCGGTCATGGAAATCAATCTGAAATATTTTCAGGGCGAGCCGGTGATTGATCTGATCCAGCGAGTCAGTCGTCCCGGGCTACGCATCTATAAAAGTTGTGGTGAATTGCCGAAGGTGCGCAATGGTCTGGGTATTGCCATCGTATCCACATCGGGTGGGGTGATGACTGACCGTGCTGCGCGTAAGCTGGGGCATGGTGGTGAACTCATCGCCTACGTGGCCTAAGGAGGATTGTGGATGTCGCGGATAGCGAAGGCTGCTGTCGCTGTACCTGCCGGAGTCGAAGTGACTTGTGAGGCGCAGCAGATACGAGTGAAGGGTGCGAAGGGTGGTCTGGCGTTGGAACTACACCCGTCTGTACAGGTGCAGCAGGGTGCGGGCGTGTTACGGGTACAGCCAAAAGTCAAAGACAAGTCATCCTGGGCGATGGCCGGTACCATGCGCGCGTTGGTGAATAATCTGGTTGCCGGCGTCAGTCAGGGCTTTCAGAAAAAGCTGCAACTGGTCGGGGTTGGTTATCGGGCGCAGAGTAAAGGCAAAGTACTGAATCTGAGTCTGGGTTTTTCGCATCCGGTAAATTATCCGGTGCCGGAAGGCATAACAGTAGAAACGCCTTCGCAGACCGAGATCCTGGTGTCTGGTTGTGATAAGCAACAGGTTGGTCAGGTTGCTGCCGAGATTCGTCGTTTTCGTCCACCAGAGCCTTATAAGGGTAAGGGTGTGCGTTATGCAGATGAACAGGTTGTCCGTAAAGAGGCGAAGAAGAAATAGAGTCTATGGATAAAAAAGTATCACGATTGCGCCGCGCCGCGCGGGCCCGCGCAAAGATTCGCGAACTGAGCGTATTTCGCCTGACGGTGCATCGTACCCCCAGACATATCTATGCCCAGATCATTGCCGCAGACAATGCATCAGTGGTCGCGGCAGCATCTACTGTGGAAAAGACAGTGGTCGCAGATGTGACCGGTCACAAGGGTAATATTGCGGCTGCTGCGGTCGTGGGTAAATATATTGCAGAGCGGGCAAAGGCACAGGGTGTTGAACAGGTTGCGTTTGATCGTTCTGGCTACCGTTATCACGGTCGGGTGAAGGCGTTGACTGATAGTGCGCGTGAGCACGGACTCCTGTTTTAGAGGCGGATAGATGGCAAATTATGAAACCAAGCCAGCCGGGGATGAACTGATCGAAAAGCTGATCGGTGTCAACCGGGTCTCTAAGGTAGTCAAAGGGGGCCGCTTGTTCGGCTTTGCTGCACTGGTGGTGGTTGGTGACGGCAATGGTCGCGTTGGATTCGGTACAGGAAAGGCAAAGGAGGTGCCGGTTGCTATCCAGAAGGCGATGGAAGCCGCCCGGCGCAGCATGGTCACGGTCCGGCTGAAAGACAATACCTTGCAATATCCGGCGGTCGGGCGACATGGTGCTGCCCGGGTGTATATGCAACCAGCCTCTGAGGGTACCGGTGTGATTGCTGGTGGTGCGATGCGTGCCATCTTCGAGGTGGTCGGCGTGCATAATGTCCTGGCGAAGTGTATCGGTACTAACAATCCGATCAATGTGGTGCGGGCGACGGTAAACGCATTGCGCCTGATGGTGGATGCGGAACAGGTTGCTGCAAAGCGTGGCAAGCCGGTTGAAGCGATTCTGGGGTAGGTGAGCGTGAAAAAGATGATGAAGGTCAAACTGGTACGCAGCCTGCATGGCCGTGCGAAGGGCCATAAGTCATGTGTGATGGGTCTGGGATTGCGCCGGATACATCAGGTTGTGGCGGTTGAGGATACGCCATCAACCCGTGGTATGGTGAACAAGGTTCCCTATCTGGTGCGGATTGTTGAGGAGGCCTGAGATGCATCTGAATACCCTGCAGCCCGGTCCGGGTAGTAAACGACCCGCAAAGCGGGTCGGACGTGGTATCGGCAGCGGCCTTGGCAAGACCTGCGGGCGCGGGCACAAGGGTCAGAAATCACGTTCTGGTGGCCGGGTTGCTGTCGGCTTTGAAGGTGGCCAGATGCCCCTGCAACGGCGTCTGCCGAAGGTCGGTTTCCGGTCACGCAAGGCACGATTGAGTGCTGAAGTCAGATTACATGAACTGGCGCAGGTGCAGGCTGATGTGATTACCCTGTCTGTTTTGCAGGCAGAGGGTATATTGCCAAACTATATTCAGCAGGCAAAGGTGATTTTGTCGGGTAAGCTGGAACAGGCTGTCAAGCTTAAGGGATTGCGTGTGACCCGGGGCGCACGCACAGCGATTGAGGCGCTCGGCGGCACTATTGAAGACTAAATGACTATTATCGCCACGCGTCATTCCGCGCGAAGTCGCGGAATCCATAGCCAGAAATCAACTGATTAGATTCTGCGACTACGCTTCGCTACGCGCAGAATGACGCGTGTCAACCAGATCGTAAACGAGCAATGAAGTTAAAGGTGGTATTGCACGAAGCAGAAGAAGGTGGCTACTGGGCAGAAGTCCCTGCCATTCCGGGTTGTGCTACGCAAGGTGATACCTATCCGGAATTATTAACCAACCTGTATGAAGTGATCGAAGGTTGTTTATTAGTTGATATGCAGGAGTCTCTTCCTTCAAGTCGCAGCCAGATTCTGGAGATTGCTGTTTGAAGGCGATCAGTGGTAGTAAATTATGTGAAATTCTGGAAAAGAAAGGCTGGTCGTTAAAACGGATTCATGGTAGTCACCATATTTATACGAAGACAGGTATGAACCTGCGTATTTCTGTTCCGGTGCACGGTAACAGATCATTAAAAATCGGGCTGCAGAAAAGTCTGATGAAGTCCGCTGGCGTTGATGAAAAAGATTTATAGCAGACGACTGAAAGGATAAGGCATTATGGCATTTGGCCCGGGAACAGCCGCGTTGGGCAGGTTTTCAGAACTGCGGCAACGTTTGTTTTTTGTGCTGGGTGCCCTGATCATTTATCGGATCGGTACCTTTATCCCGGTTCCCGGGGTCAATCCGGAGGCGCTGGCAGTCCTGTTCGAACAACAGCAGGGCACCATTCTGGACATGTTCAACATGTTTTCCGGGGGTGCCCTGAGCCGTGCCAGTCTGTTCGCGCTGGGCATCATGCCGTATATCTCTGCCTCTATCATCGTGCAGCTGATGACGGCAGTGATTCCGACCTTGGAGCAGCTGAAAAAGGAAGGTGAATCGGGTCGGCGTAAGATCACACAATATACCCGTTATGGTACGCTGGGTCTGGCGACTTTTCAGGCGCTGGGTATTTCGATTGCATTAGAAAGCGGCCAGTTTGGTAATGGCTTGCTGGTATATGGCGGGTCCGCCTTTATCTTTACTGCGACCGTCTCGCTGGTCACCGGTACCATGTTTCTGATGTGGCTGGGTGAGCAGATTACCGAGCGTGGTCTGGGTAATGGTATCTCACTGATCATCTTTGCCGGTATCGTCGCCGGTCTGCCTTCGGCAATTGGCAGTGTGATAGAGTTGGTCAGCAATGGTGAGATGAACGCGCTGTTTGCGTTGTTCCTGTTCGCGATGGCGATTGTAGTGACCGGCTTTGTGGTGTTTGTTGAACGCGGCCAGCGCCGGATCACGGTGAATTACGCGAAGCGACAACAGGGTCGCCGGATGTATGCGTCGCAGAGCAGCCATCTGCCGCTGAAGCTGAATATGGCGGGCGTGATTCCGCCGATCTTTGCTTCCAGTATCATTCTGTTCCCGACCACACTGGCACAATGGGCTGGTAATACACAGGATATGCGCTGGTTGCAGGATATGATCGCACTGGTTTCGCCAGGTGAGCCGATCTATATCTTTCTGTATGCTGCAGCGATCATTTTTTTCTGCTTTTTTTATACCGCACTGGTCTTTAATTCGCAGGATACGGCAGATAACCTGAAACGTTCCGGTGCCTTTATCCCCGGTATCCGTCCGGGCGAACAGACAGCATCTTATATTGATGATGTGATGTCGCGTCTGACGCTGGTCGGCTCCCTGTATATCGCCGGTGTTTGCCTGTTGCCGGAATTTCTGATTGTTGGCTGGAATGTGCCCTTTTATTTTGGTGGGACTTCTCTGCTGATTGTGGTGGTTGTGGTGATGGACTTCATTACTCAGGTACAGTCGCATATGATGTCGCATCAGTATGAAGGCCTGATGAAGAAAGCGAATCTGAAGCGAACCCCTGGTCGTAACCTGCGCTAACACATTTTTCGGAGTTTGAGTAATGAAGGTACGCGCCTCAGTCAAGCGGATGTGTCGGCATTGTAAGATTGTCAAGCGTCACGGTGTGGTGCGGGTGATCTGTACCGACCCGAGACATAAACAACGTCAGGGTTAAAGATGGTGTTACCTGATAAGTTGAGGAGAACTGGCTGATGGCCCGTATTGCCGGAGTGAATATACCTGACCGTAAGCATACGGTGATTGCGTTGCGTTCCATCTATGGTATCGGGCCGACTCTGGCGGCGCGTATCTGCGTGGCTGCTAAGGTACAGCCAGCTGCGAAGATTATGGAACTGACCACCGCTGAGCTGGAACGGCTGCGGTCTGAGGTTGGCAGATACACGATCGAAGGTGATCTGCGCCGTGAAGTGTCAATGAACATCAAGCGGCTGATGGATCTGGGTACGAATCGGGGTATCCGGCACCGGCGGGGCCTGCCGGTACGTGGGCAACGTACGAAGACCAATGCACGGACTCGTAAGGGGCCGCGCCGACCCATCAAAAAATAGATGAATTTCCGGGACGAAAATTATGGCTAAACCTGCGCCGAAAAAAAAGGTGAAAAAGGTTGTTGTTGACGGTATTGCGCATATCCATGCCTCATTCAACAACACGATTGTGATGATTACCGACTGTCAGGGCAATGCGTTATGCTGGGCCACAGCGGGTGGTTCTGGTTTTCGCGGTTCGCGCAAGAGTACCCCGTTTGCTGCGCAGGTTGCAGCGACACGTGCGGGTGAAAAGGCAAAAGACTACGGAATGAAGAATCTGGATGTGAATGTGAAGGGGCCAGGGCCAGGCCGTGAGTCTGCGGTACGTGGACTGAATTCTGTTGGTTTTAAGATTACCAGCATTGTGGATACCACGCCGATTCCGCACAATGGTTGTCGTCCGCCGAAAAAACGTCGCGTCTGATCTGGAGTTGTAAAGAATGGCACGCTATCTGGGTCCGAAATGTAAACTGATGCGTCGTGAGGGCACCGACTTATTTCTGAAGAGTCGGGCACGACCGATAGATTCCAAATGTCATCTGGAAAAGGTTCCCGGGCAGAAGGGTGATCGGCGACAGCGTTTGTCTGATTATGGTGTCCAGCTGCGTGAGAAACAGAAGCTACGCCGTTTGTATGGTGTGTTAGAACGCCAGTTTCGTAATTATTATCGGGAAGCAGATCAGAACAAGGGGCCGACCGGCGAAAATTTATTGCGTCTGTTAGAAAGCCGTCTGGATAATGTGGTGTATCGAATGGGCTTTGGCGCAACCCGAGCCGAAGCACGCCAACTGGTCAGCCATAAGGCGATAGAAGTCAACGGTAAGCTGATCAATATTCCATCTTACCGGGTGGGTGTGGATGATCGGATCGCAATTGCTGAAAAGGCAAAAAAACAGGAACGGATTAAGCATTCTCTGTCCATTGCTGCTCAGTATGATCAGCCGGAATGGTTAGAAGTCCAGGCAGATGCACTGCAGGGCACCTTCAGACGTTACCCGGATCGGGTGGAACTGTCTGCCGAGGTGAATGAACAGTTGGTCGTTGAACTTTATTCTAAATAGAGGCTTATCCATGGCGGATGCCGTCGCTGAATTCCTCACACCCCGTATCATCAACATAGAAACGCTGGATGATTATCGGGCAAAGGTCTCTCTGGAACCTCTGGAACGGGGTTTTGGCCATACTCTGGGTAATGCACTGCGGCGTATTCTGCTGTCTTCCATGCCGGGCTGTGCGATTGTGGAGGCACAGATTGAAGGTGTCCTGCATGAATACAGCAGCATTGAGGATGTGCAGGAAGATGTGCTGGAGATTCTGCTCAATCTGAAGGGTATCGCGCTGATCATGCCGGATCGGAATGAAGCGACGATCCGACTGGATGTGGCAGGTCCTGCTGTGGTCACTGCAGCTGATATTGAGCTGACTCACAATATCCGGATCCTGAATCCGGAGCATGTGATTGCCCGTCTGACCGGCGACACCCGTCTGGTGATGGATATGAAGGTGTGTCGTGGTCGGGGTTACGAACCTGCTGTGAATCGGGAGCAGCATCAGGGGAATGAACGTCCACTCGGTTGTTTGCGGCTGGATGCGACCTATACACCGATACGCCAGGTGGCTTATTCGGTGGAAGCGGCACGGGTGGAACAACGCACCGATCTGGATCGCCTGGTGATAGACATCACAACTGATGGTACGATTGAACCGGAAGATGCGATCCGTTATGCTGCAACAATTTTGCAGGATCAGCTGACACACTTTGTGCTGCTGGATCAGACGGTGCTGGATGAACCTGCTGTGGACGAGCCTGCAATTGATCCGGTTCTGCTGCGTCCGGTAGACGATTTAGAACTGACAGTGCGTTCGGCGAACTGCCTGAAGGCTGAAAATATCTTGCTGATTGGTGATCTGGTGCAGCGGACTGAAATGGAGTTGTTGAAGACGCCGAATCTGGGTAAAAAATCGTTGACAGAGATCAAGGATGTGCTGGCGACGCGTGGTCTGTCGCTGGGTGTTCAGTTAGAAAGCTGGCCACCGGAACATCTGAACTAACGCTGAATTTTGTGTTTTATTGAGTTGCTAGCATGCGTCACCGTAAGTCCGGGCGACATCTGAATCGAACCAGTGCTCATCGTAAGGCGATGTTTCGTAACATGGCGGCGTCCCTGTTTGAGCATGAATTAATTAAGACCACCGTGCCGAAGGCGAAGGAATTGCGCCGGGTGGTTGAGCCGCTGATCACCTTAGCTGGTAAAGATAGTGTGGCCAACCGTCGTCTGGCGTTTTCACGATTACGTGACAAGGCGGCAGTCGGTAAATTGTTCAGCGAGCTGGGCCCGCGTTATCTGGAGCGTCCGGGTGGCTATGTACGCCTGCTGAAATGCGGTTATCGGGTAGGGGATAAGGCACCGATGGCGTTTGTTGAACTGGTTGATCGACCGATTATAGAAGAAGCAGACGACGATGCCGAAGAAGAACAGAATGAAAAACGTATTGCTGCTGAGCAATAACTGATGTGATGATCCGACTCTGGACTGTGAGTCGATAATAAAAAGCCTCCATTTATCATGGGGGCTTTTTTCGTTTGTGCTTTTGAATTTTGGAGATACCGGATGCCATCCAGTCAGACGCCTGTGCGTGAAACAACAGTTGCCTTATCTGATGCGGTGACCCGACCGTTTCCGGGTTCGGAAAAGGTGTATGTCGCGGGTTCGCAGCCGGATATCCGGGTGCCGATGCGCCGGGTCAGTCAGGCATCGACACAGACCCGTACCGGACCTGAGCCGAACCCGCCGATCTATCTCTACGATACATCTGGTCTCTATACCGATCCGGCAGCGTCTGTCGATCTGTTACAGGGATTACCTGCGACGCGGTCTGGTTGGATACAGGCCCGGGATGATACAGAAGAGCTGACAGGTCCAAGTTCAGACTATGGGATACAACGTCAGCAGGATCCAGCAACGGCACACCTGCGTTTTGCGCATCTGCGCACACCGCGTCGTGCCCTGGCTGGCAGAACTGTCAGCCAGATGCATTATGCACGGCAGGGCAGGATCACACCTGAAATGGAATATGTCGCGATCCGTGAACAACAGTGTCTGGATGAGCTGCGGCAGGATCCGGCTTATCGAGGATTGTTGCAGCAACATCCGGGTGAAGGCCTGGGGGCGCAATTGCCGGAGACAGTGACACCCGAATTTGTACGTGCAGAAGTCGCGGCAGGTCGCGCGATCATTCCAGCGAACATCAACCATCCGGAACTGGAGCCGATGATCATCGGGCGCAATTTCCGCGTCAAGATCAATACCAATATCGGCAATTCAGCCGTGACCTCGTCGATTGCGGAAGAAGTTGAAAAGATGGTCTGGTCTGCCCGCTGGGGCGGGGATACGTTGATGGATCTGTCTACCGGGAAACATATCCATGAAACGCGCGAATGGATCCTGCGCAATGCACCGATGCCGGTGGGCACCGTGCCGATCTATCAGGCACTGGAAAAGGTGGGCGGTAAGGCAGAAGAGCTGACCTGGGAGATGATGCGCGATACGCTGATTGAGCAGGCCGAGCAGGGGGTGGACTATTTCACGATCCATGCTGGTGTGTTATTGCGTTATGTGCCGATGACCGCACGACGAGTGACCGGCATTGTGTCACGCGGTGGTTCAATTATGGCGAAATGGTGTCTGGCACATCATCAGGAAAACTTCCTGTATACCCATTTTGATGAGATCTGCGAGATTATGCGGGTCTACGATGTGTCATTTTCACTCGGGGACGGACTGCGTCCGGGTTGTATTGCGGATGCCAACGATCCGGCCCAGTTTGCCGAACTCAGGACTCTGGGTGAACTGACCCGCCAGGCCTGGCAACAGGATGTGCAGGTGATGATCGAAGGACCTGGGCATGTGCCGATGCATAAGATTCAGGAAAACATGGCACAGGAACTGCGTCATTGTTATGAAGCACCTTTTTACACCCTGGGGCCACTGACCACCGATATTGCTCCAGGCTATGACCATATCACCTCGGGCATCGGTGCAGCCCAGATCGGCTGGTATGGCACCGCGATGTTGTGTTATGTCACCCCGAAGGAACATCTGGGACTGCCGGATAAAGAAGATGTGCGTGCCGGGATTATCGCGTACAAGCTGGCGGCGCATGCAGCGGATCTGGCGAAGGGGTTGCCCGGTGCGCAGATCCGGGACAATGCGTTGTCTAAGGCGCGGTTTGAATTTCGCTGGGAGGATCAGTTCAATCTGGGACTTGATCCGGAACGGGCACGTGAATATCACGATGCCACTTTGCCAAAGGACTCGGCAAAGGTAGCCCATTTCTGTTCCATGTGCGGGCCACAGTTCTGTTCGATGAAGATCACGCAGGATGTGCGTGAGTATGCGGCACAGAATCAGTTCAAAGATATTGATATTGCGCTGGAGGCAGGTATGCAGGAAAAGGCCAGTGAGTTTCGTGAGCGGGGAGGGCAGGTGTATGCGTAGACAGCGTCGGCGAGCTGCCCTGATGGCAGAGATCAATGTGGTGCCTTACATTGATGTGATGCTGGTACTGCTGATCATCTTTATGATTACAGCACCCCTGCTGACTCAGGGTGTGGAGGTGGAGCTGCCGCAGACCCGGCAGGCGAAACAATTGCAGCAGGCGGCACAGCCGCCGCTGATCTTCAGCGTAGACCGGGCCGGTGATTATTACTGGCAGCGACCGGGTGGTAAGAGCCAGTCAATAGCGGTGGACAGCCTGCTTACCCAGGCCAGCTTGTTGATTCAGCAGAATCCGCAGGTACAAGTGCTGGTACAGGGCGATCAGTCGGTGTCTTATGCTCAGGTGATGCGCCTGATGGTGACGCTGCAGGAGGCTGGTGGGCAGCGCGTCGGTCTGGTTACTGAGACAGAATCAGCCCGGTAAACTGTGAGGAAGTATTGTGTCCCTGTTTTTTAATCATGCCGGGCCTTCGGTGCCGGAACAGCACTATATGATTGATCCGCTGACGCGGATCAATCTGCTGAATGTCAGGCGGCTGATCGTGCAACAGCGTTATTTTGTGTTACATACCCCGCGTCAGACCGGCAAGACCACCTGTCTGCTGGCCCTGATGGCTCATCTGAATAAAGGGGGTGATTACCGGGCCTTGTATGCCAATATTGAACGGGCACAAACGGCACGTGATGATGTGAAGCACGGTATTGATGCGGTAGCAGAGGCTATTGCGTCCGCTGCCAACATCTATTTACAGGATCGGACACTATTGACATGGTTGAATACGCAACGCCAATACTATGCAGCAGAATCATTGGTACAAACCCTGCTGGAATACTGGAGTCAGCAATCCACTCAGCCCACAGTCCTGTTTCTGGATGAAATTGACGCCTTAGTGGGCGATACTCTGATTTCAGTTCTGCGTCAGATTCGGGGCGGATATACGCAACGTCCGATGGCCTTTCCGGTTTCTATTATCCTGTGCGGCGTACGCGATTACCGGATTCAGTCCGGTGGCAAAGACATTATCACCGGCGGCTCTGCGTTCAATATTAAAACTGAATCGTTACGCCTGGGTAACTTTTCCCAGCATGAAGTTGAGGCACTCTGGCAACAACACACGCAGGAAACCGGACAGACGTTTGCGGAGGCGATATTTCCGGAATTATGGGTGGATACACGCGGTCAGCCCTGGCTGGTGAATGCGCTGGCCTGGGAACTGACTGAAAAGATGCCGCATTTAGCTGACCGGCGGGTCCCGGTTACGCTGGAAGATTATCGGACCGCACGGGAGGTGCTGATCCAGTCCGGCGCGACCCATCTGGATCAACTGACCGATAAGCTGAAAGAGCACCGGGTGCATCGTGTTATCGCGGCTATCCTGTCCGGTGCAGAAGATGCATTCGATATTCCGACGGATGACATTCAGTATGTTGCGGACCTGGGACTCATCACCACCCGACCAGACACGCAGATCGCGAATCGTATTTATCAGGAAACGATTCCACGCGAACTCATCTGGTCGAGACAAACCAGAATCACCCACCAGCAACACTGGTATCTGACCCCGGATCGACGCCTGGATATGAACCGATTGTTGTCGGCGTTCCAGCAGTTCTTCCGTGAGCACAGCGATGCCTGGATAGAACAATTTCAATACAAAGAAGCCGGGCCACAATTATTACTGCAGGCATTTCTGCAACGAATCATGAATGGTGGCGGACGGATCAGCCGGGAATATGGCCTCGGACGCAAACGCACCGACTTGTATATTGAATGGCCACTGGACGAACAGGTCGGTTTTCATGGTGAGATTCAGCGGATTGTGCTGGAGCTGAAAATCCGTTACGGATCGCTGGATATGACTCTGGCAGATGGATTGCCACAGACTGCAGACTATGCTGCCCGGTGTGGTGCGGATGAGGTACACCTGCTGATCTTTGATCGCCGTTCATCTGTTTCGTGGGAAGACAGAATCTGGCAGGACACCGCAGACCAGAATAACCACACTATCACCGTCTGGGGGCTGTGACATGGTACTGCTGTTTTTAAATCATGCCGGACCAACAGCACGACACATGGTGTGAAAAGCCTGATGCAGAGATTTTCGGGTGTTACTTCTGAACGCAAAGGTTATCAGGGTGCGATCAGGGATGGATGCTGCCCCGTGCACGGTTTCATAACGGGGTGAGCTGGCTCAGCATCTGCCGGAAGCTTGCTAAGCGTTCAGGGTGAATATGGCCCTGAGCGAGCGCAGCCTGCACCGCACAGTCTGGCTCAGACTGGTGCTGGCAATCATTGAAACGGCATTGTCCGGGCAGGGAGCGGAGTTCGGGAAAGCCGTGTTCCAGCATCTGCCGGGTGCACTGTCCCGGGCGGAAGCTGCGGACGCCGGGTGAGTCAATCAGTTCACCACCCTGCGGCAGTGAATACAGGGTGCTGGCTGAGGTGGTATGACGTCCCAGCCCGGTGGCATCCGACAGGGCACCCTCACGGGTGGCCTGTGGCAGCAGGGCATTGATCAGGGATGATTTGCCGACACCAGACTGGCCGACCAGTACACTGGTCTGGCTTGTCAGACAGGGCTGTAACGGGTGCAGGCCGTCGGCTGTTTTCGTGCTGACCGGTACAACCGGATAACCGAGCGTGGTGTAGTGCGCAAAGCGCGCGCAGAAGGCTTGTTGTCCGGTGGCAGGCAGCAGGTCTGCCTTATTCAGGCAGATCACTGCTGTGATATCAAGGTGGGTGGCGATAACCAGATACTGATCCAGCAGATAGCCGGTGGGGGCGGGTTCTGCTGCCAGTACGATGATCAGCTGGGTGATGTTTGCTGCCAGTGGTCTGAGGCGTCCCTGCACACTGGCGCGGGATAAGACATTGTGTCTGGTCTCCAGTGAGACCACAATGCCTTGTTCCTGATCGGTCGGGTGCCAGCGGATGTGATCGCCACAGACGATGCCATCCAGATGCTGACGCAGCGCACATAACACAGACACACCCTGTGGTGTGCGGATGACAACGGATCGTCCGTGGCGTACGATCACGCGTCCGGGTCGGGTATCCGGATGGGTATCGGCAGGGTGGGGACTGGTCTGGCGTGTCAGGGCGACGCGTGCCCGCTGTTGCCGGGTAAGCCGGGGTCGGCCCATCTCAGGTCGCGATGGCCTGCAGATGGGCGATGCGCACGGGTGCCGGTGGGTGGCTGTGGTGAAAGGCAGAATACCAGGGGTCTGGTGTGAGGGTGCTGGCATTGTCGCGATACATCGCGACCAGACCGGTGATCAGTGCCTGAGCACTGGTCTGTTCTGCAGCGAACCGGTCGGCTTCGAACTCATGTTTGCGCGAGGAACGTGACAGCAGCGGACTGAAGAAGACAGTGAATACCGGCATCATCAGAAAGAATAAGATCAGTGCCAGCGCGGGTGAGGCGTGATTAACGCCCAGTCTGGTATAAAACCAGGTCTGTCCCGCCAGCCAGCCGAGCAGGGCCAGTCCGGCCAGTGAGGACAATGCCATGGCGACCAGGCGTTTGCGGATGTGGTGGCATCTGAAATGGCCCAGTTCGTGTGCCAGCACGGCCTCAATCTGGTCTTCATTCAGTCCGTCCAAGAGTGTGTCGTAAAACACGATTCGTTTGTGTCTGCCGAAGCCGGTGAAATAGGCATTGCCGTGTGCGGATCGTTTTGAACCGTCCATCACAAAGATGCCATCGCTGGCAAAACCGCAGCGGGAGAGCAACGCTTCCAGGCGAGTGCGTAAACCCTCTTTCTGCAACGGTTTGAAGGTGTTGAATAAGGGTGCAATCCAGATCGGAAAGATCTGATTGACCAGTAACATAAAGCCCATCAGTCCGCACCAGGCCCAGAGCCACCACAGGCTTCCGGCACTGGCCATCAGACTCAGGATCAGCAGGATCAGAGGCAGTCCGAGCACCAGACTCAGCACCAGTTCCAGCACCTGATCTTTCGCAAACTGCAGCGGACTGCTGCGGTTGAAACCAAACTTTGTTTCGGTGCCGAAGGTCTGCCAGATGGCCAGAGGCAGGGCCAGCAGGCTGCTGATCAGGGTCACCGAAAGGATCAGACCGGTGCCCTGCCACAGGGCGGATGATGTGATGCCAGCCCAGAACTGATCCAGTTGCTGCAGTAGCCCACCCAGAGTCCAGGCCAGCAATAATCCGGCACCGAGCAGGATCTCGCAGCGTTCTGAGATCAGCTTAGCCAGCGTGTAATGCGCTGCCTGCAGATGCTGATCAGGCGTGATCTGTGCAGCAAAGGCGGGCGGCACCTGATGCTGATGGGCTGCGACATACCGGGCCTGGCGCCAGGATAGCCAGAGCTGCAGACCGGTGCCCGCAGCGAGGGTGATTAAAAAGATCAGGGTGAAGGTTGCCATAATGACAGCAATTCCCGCTGCGATAGAAACCCCCAATAAAAATAAGGGTTGTAGGGG
>CAWUJM010000024.1:0-25429 GCA_963922685.1 uncultured Gammaproteobacteria bacterium
CACCCCTACAACCCTTATTTTTATTGGGGGTTTCTATCGCAGCGGGAATTGCTGGCAGCATGTACAGGTTATAGCCCGACAGCAGCCAGATAGCGTAGAATATTCGGAACTTATGCCTGTGTATGCAGCATAGGGTAGAAGCCCTCCCGCAACCCACCACTATGGCATCTCTTTTCCATGACCCAGCATGCAATCCTGGTATTAGCAGATGGCAGTATCTTTCATGGCGAATCAGTCGGCGTGGCAGGGCAGACTGTCGGCGAAGTCGTCTTTAACACTGCACTGACCGGCTATCAGGAAATCCTGACTGACCCTTCCTACGTTCGTCAGATCGTCACCCTCACTTATCCGCATATCGGCAACACCGGCACCAATCCGGAAGATGCTGAATCAGATCGGGTGCAGGCTGCCGGTCTGGTCATCCGTGACCTGCCGCGATTCGCCAGCAATTTCCGCAATACACAACATCTGCGCGATTATCTGGCTGCCCATCAGATCGTCGCGATTGCAGAGATTGATACCCGTCGCCTGACCCGCCTGTTACGCGAGCAGGGCGCGCAGCATGGCTGTATCCTGACCGGCACAGACCCTGATCCGGCACAGGCACTGACAGCCGCCCGGAACTTTGCTGGATTACAAGGCGTGGATCTGGCACAGCAAGTCAGTACCCGGTCTGAATATACCTGGCAGACCGGCAGCTGGCAGCTGGGCAGTGGCTATCTGACGCTGGATCCGGCGCAGGCTGATTATCACGTAATCGCTTATGATTTTGGCATCAAGCGCAATATTCTGCGGATGCTGGCTGATCGTGGCTGCCGCCTGACTGTCATCCCGGCCCAGACAGCCGCTGATCAGGTACTGGCATTACACCCGGATGGTGTGTTTCTCTCCAACGGCCCGGGCGACCCGGCACCCTGTGATTATGCGATCCGCGCAATCCGCCAGATTGTTGCCAGCGGTATACCGACCTTCGGTATCTGCCTGGGCCATCAGTTGCTGGCACTGGCCAGCGGTGCACAGACGGTGAAGATGAAGTTCGGCCACCATGGTGCAAACCACCCGGTACAGGAACTGGCCAGTGGACGCGTGATGATCAGCAGCCAGAACCACGGCTTTGCAGTGGACGAAGCCAGCCTGCCGGACTGCCTGGTCGCAACCCACAAATCTTTGTTCGATGGCTCATTGCAGGGTGTGCATCACACCGACCAGCCCGCCTTCGGTTTTCAGGGCCATCCGGAAGCCAGCCCGGGGCCACATGATGTGGCGCCGGTATTTGATCATTTCATTGATCTGATTGCCTCTCACAGGACCTGATGCCGCCGCTATGCCAAAACAGACTGATATCCAGCGAGTACTGCTGATCGGCGCCGGCCCGATCGTCATCGGACAGGCCTGTGAATTTGATTATTCCGGTGCCCAGGCATGTAAAGCACTGCGCGAGGCCGGTTGTGAGGTGATTCTGGTGAATTCAAACCCGGCCACCATCATGACCGACCCGGAGATGGCCGATGCGATCTACATAGAACCGATCACCTGGCGCACGGTGGCCGGGATCATCGAACGTGAACAACCGGATGCGTTATTGCCGACGATGGGTGGCCAGACCGCACTGAATTGTGCTCTGGATCTGGAACGACACGGTGTGCTGGCGAAGCATCAGGTGAAGATGATCGGTGCCACCCGTGAAGCGATTGATAAGGCAGAAGACCGTGATCTGTTTCGTCAGGCGATGCATCGGATCGGGCTGGACATGCCACGTTCGCGGATCGCACACAATCTGGAACAGGCTCGTGCCGCCCAGGTCGAAATCGGCTTTCCGACCATTATCCGCCCGTCATTCACCATGGGGGGTAGTGGCGGCGGAATTGCGTATAACCTGGAAGAATTCGAGGCCATCTGTCGCCGAGGGCTGGATCTGTCACCCACCTCAGAGCTGCTGATTGAAGAATCGATTGCGGGCTGGAAAGAATACGAAATGGAGGTAGTGCGGGATTGTCAGGACAATTGCATCATTGTGTGCGCTATTGAAAATCTGGATCCGATGGGGGTGCATACCGGCGATTCCATCACGGTCGCACCAGCACAGACCCTGACTGATAAAGAATATCAGATTATGCGTAACGCCTCGCTCGCCGTCCTGCGCGAGATCGGGGTGGATACCGGGGGCTCTAACGTCCAGTTTGCGATCAATCCGGCAGATGGTCGCATGATCATCATTGAGATGAATCCGCGCGTCTCACGCTCATCAGCACTGGCCTCAAAGGCAACCGGTTTTCCGATCGCGAAGGTCGCAGCCAAGCTGGCAATTGGCTATACCCTGGATGAACTGCAGAATGATATCACCGGTGGCGTGACGCCAGCTTCATTTGAGCCATCCATTGATTATGTCGTTACCAAGATACCCCGCTTCGCCTTCGAAAAATTTCCACAGGCCGACAGCAGCCTGACCACCCAGATGAAGTCTGTCGGTGAAGTCATGGCGATGGGTCGTACCTTCCAGGAGTCACTGCACAAGGCAATTCGCGGCCTGGAAACCGGCGTGTGCGGACTGGAACCGCTGTTGCCACCGGATCAGGAACAGGCTGCATTACAACGTCTGCTCAGCCATCCGGGTGCCGAACGACTCTGGTATCTGGCGGATGCGCTGCGGGCCGGGATGGCCGAGGAAGACGTACAGGCTGCAACCCGGATTGATCCCTGGTTTGTGGCCCAGATTGCCGATCTGGTGCGGGAAGAGACGCAAGTGCAGCAGCAAGGCTTGAGTGCACTGGATCAGACCCGGCTGCGCCGACTGAAGCGCAAGGGCTTTGCTGACCAGCGCCTGGCCCAGCTACTGGGTGTGACCGAAACCACAATCCGGGCACACCGCCATCAACTGGGTATTCGCCCGGTGTATAAACGAGTGGATACCTGTGCGGCAGAATTCGCTTCAGGCACCGCCTACCTGTATTCGACCTACGAAGAAAGCTGCGAATCAGAGCCGACGCAACGTGACAAGATCATGGTGCTCGGCGGCGGCCCGAACCGGATCGGACAGGGGATCGAATTTGATTATTGTTGCGTGCATGCCGCCCTGGCAATGCGCGCAGATGGTTATGAAACCATCATGGTCAACTGCAACCCGGAGACTGTCTCAACCGATTATGATACCTCGGATCGGCTGTATTTTGAGCCGCTGACACTGGAAGATGTTCTCGAAATTGTCGATCTGGAACAACCAAAAGGGATTATCGTCCATTACGGTGGCCAGACCCCGCTGAAGCTGGCCCGTGACCTGGAGGCAGCAGGTGCGCCGATTATCGGCACCTCACCTGATTCGATAGACCTGGCGGAAGATCGCGAACGTTTCCAGCACTTAGTCGACCAGCTGGGCCTGAAACAACCGCCGAACCGAACCGCAACGAATACGGCTGAAGCGATCAGCCGGGCAACCGAAATCGGCTTTCCACTGGTGGTACGTCCGTCTTATGTCCTGGGCGGGCGTGCGATGGAAATTGTACATGACAATGCCGGGCTGGAACGCTACATGCAGCAGGCAGTCGCTGTGTCCAACCAGTCACCGGTATTGCTGGATCGCTTTCTGGACGATGCGATAGAGGTCGATATTGATGCGATCTGTGATGGCAAACAGGTGCTGATCGGTTCCGTCATGGAACATATCGAACAGGCCGGGGTACATTCAGGCGATTCGGCCTGTTCCCTGCCGCCTTACACATTGAGCAGCGAGATACAACAACAGTTACACGAACAGGTACGTGCCCTGGCGCATGGGCTACAGGTGGTTGGCCTGATGAACACACAATTTGCGATACAAGGCGATACCATTTATCTGTTAGAAGTGAACCCACGTGCCTCACGCACCGTGCCGTTTGTCTCCAAGGCGATTGGTCTGCCACTGGCAAAGATTGCAGCACGTTGTATGGTCGGCAAAACGCTGGCCGAACAACAGGTCACACAGATACCACAACCCGCGCACTATTTTGTTAAGGAAGCGGTCTTTCCATTCAACAAATTTCCCGGGGTGGATACCATCCTGGGCCCGGAGATGAAATCAACTGGCGAAGTGATGGGCGTCGGCAACACCTTTGGTGAGGCGTTCGCGAAGGCGATGGAAGGCAGTGGTACCCGACTGCCGCATAGTGGGAAGGCGTTTATTTCGGTGCGCCGGGCAGATCGGAAACGAATGATCGCGGTTGCCCGCGATCTGAGCGAACTTGGATTCAGCCTGTCTGCGACCCGGGGCACAGCACGTACTCTGCAGGCCGCCGGTATCACCTGCACCCGGGTGAACAAGGTGACCGAAGGCCGCCCTCATGTCGTGGATCAGATCAAGAATGGTGAATTCCGGTTGATTATCAATACCACTGAAGGCAAACAGGCCACCGCCGACTCCCGTTCAATCCGGGCGACCGCACTGCAGCACAAAGTCAGTTATACCACGACTTTATCAGGTGCCGAGGCGATCGTTCTGGCCCTGCAACAACCGCATGAACTGCATGTAAACAACCTGAGTGAACTGCATTCTGCCACACAAATGACACCCTGATGGAAAAACAACCGATTACGGTACAGGGCGCAGAACGGCTGCGTCAGGAACTGCACCACCTGAAGACTGTTGAACGCCCTGGTATCATCCAGGCGATTGCCGAGGCACGCGCGCATGGCGACCTGAAAGAAAATGCCGAATATCACGCGGCACGCGAACAACAGGGCTTTATCGAAGGCCGCATCAAAGAGATTGAAGCCTGCCTGTCGTGTGCACAGATCATTGATGTCACACAACTAAACGCAGATGGCCGGGTAGTCTTCGGCAGCACCGTGGAACTGCTGGATCTGGATACAGAAGAGACGATACGGTATCAGATCGTTGGTGAACAGGAGGCAGACATCAAAGACCATCGGCTGTCGATTGCATCACCGATCGCGCGCGCACTGATCGGGAAGCACACAGCAGACGAAGTCAGTCTGACCGTACCAGGCGGCAAACGTGAATTTGAAATTATCGCTGTACATTACCTCTGAACCATGCGTATCCTGATCAGCAATGACGATGGCTATATGGCACCCGGCCTGCATATGCTGGCCGATACCCTGCGACAGATAGCCGAAATTATCGTGGTTGCACCCGACCGCGACTACAGTGGTGCCAGCCATTCACTCAGCCTGACTCAGCCGATCCGCACCAGTCGCCTGGACAATGGCGTCATCCGGGTGGAAGGCACTCCGACTGATTGTGTGCACCTGGCACTCACCGGGATGATCCCGGAACCGATTGACATGGTGGTCAGCGGCATCAACGCCGGGGCAAATATGGGTGACGATGTGTTGTATTCCGGCACCGTCGCAGCCGCTACTGAAGGTCGCCATCTGGGCCTGCCCGCGATCGCTATCTCCATGACGACCCATAATCCGCAACACAATGCGACTGCAGCGCGTATTGCGCGCGAACTGGTACACAAGCTGCAACAACACAATCCGTTCAGCAATAACACCATCCTGAATGTGAATGTACCGGATATTCCATATACTGACCTGCAGGGACTGCGCAGCACCCGACTGGGCCATCGGCATCTGGCAGAACCAGCGATTCATGCGACCGATCCACGTGGCCGCCCGTTGTACTGGATTGGTGCTGCCGGAGATGCAGCAGACGATGGTGCAGAAACCGACTTTGCGGCTGTCGCTGACCACTATGTCTCCGTCACCCCGATACAAGTCGACCTGACCCGTCATACCGCACGCCAGACCGTCGCAGACTGGCTGCACCAACCCGCCTGATCTCCCCCGCCTGCCAGCATCATGCCACTGCCACCTCATTCGTCATCCGGCCGGGGCATGACCTCCGAACGCACTCGTGTGCGCCTGACCCGACGCATCCAGCAACAAGGCATCCGGCATACTGCGGTCCTGGAACGTATCCGCCAGGTACCGCGCCACCTGTTCGTGGACGAAGCAATCGCCAGCCGCGCCTATGAAGACAGTGCCCTCCCGATCGGCAACAACCAGACCATCTCACAACCGTATATCGTTGCGCGCATGACCGAGGCCCTGCTGGCGGCAGGCCCGGTCGAACAGGTGCTTGAGATCGGCACCGGATCCGGCTACCAGACTGCTGTACTGGCACCTCTGGTGCGACGGGTCTATACCATCGAACGTATCGGCACCCTGTTACGCCAGGCCAGACAACGCTTCCAGCAACTCCGGCTGAAAAACATCCGCACCCGGCACGATGACGGCACCCGGGGCTGGCCCGATTATGCGCCGTTTGATGGCATACTCCTGACCGCCGCACCCGCCGGAATACCGACCGGTCTGCTGACACAATTGCGTACCGGAGGTCGCATGATACTACCGGTCGGACCACCGGAAAAACAAACCCTGCAGTGCCTGACCCGCACAACCGAAGGCTATGATCAGCAGATTATGGAACCTGTCCGCTTCGTACCCCTGCTGGCCGACATCAGTCGATAACACTCAACATAGTGCTGTCATTGATGCGCCATATTCAGAATCATCATCAGGAACAGCGTCTGTTATCTCATCGCCTGCTGGTGGCAACTGTGGGTATCGTACTCATACTCGCACTGTTAATCGCCCGGATGGTGCAACTGCAGATTGTTGATCATGACCATTTCACCACTTTATCCAAAGATAACCGGGTGCGCTTAGAACCGCTGCCACCCACTCGTGGCCTGATTTATGACCGGAACGGTGTGTTACTGGCCCGGAATCAGCCCGCCTACAGTCTGGAGATGATTCCGGAACAGGTACCTGATACCGAACAGACATGGCACAGGCTGAGTCAGCTGATTACCATCAGTGCTCAGGATCGGGCACGATTTGAGCAGATTAAACAACGTCGCCGCCGGTTTGAACGCATCCCGGTACGCATGAATCTGACCGCAGAGGAAGCGGCCCGTTTTGCTGTTGTGAAGCATCAGTTTCCGGGCCTGGATATCCAGGCCCGTCTGTTACGCCACTATCCTCATCCGTCAGCAACCGCTCATCTGCTTGGTTATGTGAGCCGGATCAGCCAGCAGGATCTGGATCGGATGAAACACCCGTCGCATTATGCCGGTACCACCCATATCGGTAAGATCGGTCTGGAAAAGACATACGAAGATGTCCTGTATGGCTCCGTTGGCACCCGTCAGGTCGAAGCCAATGCCATGGGACGTGTCATCCGGGTCTTACAACAACAGGCTCCCGTGCCAGGCCAGGATCTGCATCTGTATCTTGACAGCCATCTGCAACAGACGACGCTGACTGCCTTTGGTGAACATCAGGGTGCTGCGGTTGCCCTGGATCCGAAGACCGGGGGCATTTTAGCGATGGTCAGCAAGCCGACCTACGATCCGAATCTGTTTGTTCAGGGAATCAGTCATGCCGACTACCAGGCATTACGCAATAACCCGGATCAGCCATTGTATGATCGGGCCCTGCGTGGTCAGTACCCACCCGGTTCCACCATCAAGCCGTTCATGGGGCTGGGTGCATTAGAACATAACCATGTCGATGACCAGCATTCTGTCCTGTGCCACGGTTATTTTCAATTACCGAATCAGAGACATAAATACCGTGACTGGAAAAAGGCCGGGCACGGCCGGATCAACCTGGACGCTGCGATTACCCAATCGTGTGATGTCTATTTTTACCGGCTCGCGTATGAGATGGGCGTGGATGCGCTCAGCACTGCTCTGGCTCTGTTCGGTTTCGGTGAACGTACCGGGATTGATTTACTGGGAGAGGCACGCGGTATTTTACCTTCTCGTGCCTGGAAACAACGCAACCGTGCCCTGCCCTGGTATCCGGGCGAGACCGTGATCATGGGTATCGGCCAGGGCTATTTTCTGAGTACGCCGTTGCAGCTGGCTGCGGCTACGGCAGCGATTGCAAATAATGGCCTGTATCACAGCCCGCGTCTGGTCAGATTTGTGCAGGATCGTGACAAGACACAGCACACCCGGATTCCGACCGAGACCCGCCGACTACCAATCCGCGATCCGGCACACTGGGCTTATATCCGGGCCGCTATGGAACATGTTGTGACGCATCCACGCGGCACTGCACGCAATCTCAGGACAGCAGATTATCGTATCGCTGGCAAGACCGGTACGGCCCAGGTCTTCAGTATCAAACAGGATGAGGAATATGATGATTCCAGGATCACCAGACAGCAACGTGATCATGCCCTGTTCATTGCGTATGCACCGATTGAGGATCCGCAGATTGCTGTCGCTGTGATCGTCGAAAATGGTGGCAGCGGCGGTGCCGTAGCTGCGCCGATTGCGTATCAGATGATAGCCGCCTATCTGCGTTCACAGGATACCGTTTTCAACCCGTCATACGTAACGCCTGGCGGATCACGTCAACACCCGCTGCCGGATGACCTGTCAGGTGTCGCCGCCAGGCCCTGGCACCCGGCTGGCCCTGAAACAGTCCCGGCAGATGCCGGGTCATCCGGTGCAGCGGCACACCAACAGCCAGTTGCTGCTGAATAAAGGGCAGCAATTGTTGCACGACCTGGTGCCGCGAATGTCCTGTCGGCTGATCTCCCCAGAACCGTGTATCCACTTCCGTCAGGAGCCAGGGGTTGTGATACACAGCCCGCCCTGACATGACCCCGTCTACCTGTTCCAGTTGTGCTGCAACAGCATCCAGCGTATCAATACCCCCGTTGATGATAATTTCCAGTTGCGGAAAGGCCTGCTTGAGCCGGTGCACAACGGCATAGCGCAATGGCGGTATCTCGCGATTCTGTTTCGGACTCAGGCCATGTAACCAGGCCTTGCGTGCATGCACAATAAAGGTTGTGCAACCTGCGGTCGCCACTGTCTGCACAAACTGATGCAGTTCAACCTCACTGTCCTGCTGGTCGATACCGATCCGGTGTTTGACGGTGACCGGCAGACAGGTAGCTGCCCGCATCGCTGCGACACACTCGGCCACTAACGCTGGTTCTGCCATCAGGCAGGCACCAAAGCGACCAGCCTGTACCCGATCTGACGGACAACCGACATTCAGGTTGACTTCATCATAGCCCCAGGCCTCAGCCAGTTCAGCGCAACACGCCAGTGCCGCAGGGTCACTCCCCCCCAGCTGCAATGCCAGCGGATGTTCCAGCGGATCAAATGCCAGAAAGTGTGCCGGATCACGATGCAGCAGCGCACCGGTAGTCACCATTTCGGTATACAGTAACGTCCGGCGCGTCAGCTGGCGCAGAAAATAACGACAGAACCGATCTGTCCGGTGTAACATCGGTGCGACACAAAATCTGCGACTGAGCGACATCTGCTGACTTCCTGTGTCTCTGACCAATACCGTATTCTGGTAATGGTTAAATTCTGACTGCTGCTGATTTTGCAGTTAGTGGAGTGATATCCGGGACTACGCTGATGGCTCATCGATTATGATTCAGCGACAGCTGTGTTGATTCATGCTGATTGAGGTTGACACCCCCGCTCATTGAGTATCTGATATGAGATCGGCAGTCAGAACTGCGCCATCCGATGCAACCTGCCGGGTATGTACCGGCACAATCCGGTTCGCCAGGTCAGTATCTGGTACAGTATGCACCCGCACCCGCAGATAATTTGGTGTGTAGCCCTGCCATGCCCGGCCAGCCGCTGTCTGTGTTGATTGCCCTTCAATCAGGACCGGATAGTCACGTCCGACATGTTGTTCCAGCACAGATCGTCTGTGTTCAGTCGCTATCTGGTGCAGCTGTGCACTACGTGCACGCTGCACGGCCCGGCTCACCGGGGACGGTAATTCTGCCGCCCGGGTACCTGCCCGGGCGGAATAGCTGAAGATATGAATATGCGCAAAACGAATCTGCTCAACAAAATCCAGAGTCTGCTGCCATTCAGCCGCTGTTTCACCGGGAAAGCCGACGATGATATCGGTGGTCACAGTAATATCGGCGATCTGCTGACGCGCCCGGGTGATCATCTCAGCAAATGTAGTGGTCTTACAACGCCGGGCCATACGCCGCAACACACTGTCTGAACCGGACTGCATCGGCAGATGCAGATGCGGCATCAGACGCGGATCGTCAAACAATTGCCAGAAATCAGGCGGAATATCCCAAGGTTCGACCGAACCCAGACGAATACGCGGCATGGTCGTTTCACTCAGTACCGCCTGCACCAGTTCAGTCAGTGTGAGTCCCAGATCCTGCCCATATCCGCCCAGATGCACGCCCGTCAGCACAACTTCGTGTACTTCTGCGCTCAGAGCCTGAATCTCAGCAATGATCTCTGCCAGCGGGCGGCTGCGCTCTGCACCCCGCGCCAGCGTCACCACACAATAGGTACAGCGATAACGACAGCCGTCCTGTACCTTGATGAACGCACGCTGCCGACCCCGCGCTAACAGACTGTCTGCATCCGGTTCAGTGGCCGATTGTGGCATCACCGGCAGAGCAAAGGCCTGGCGGGTCAGTTCCACCAGCTGATCCTTTTCGTGGTTGCCCACTATCAGGTCAATGCCCAGTTCTTCTGCCACCTGTGGCTCAGCCAGACTGCTGTAACAACCGCTTACCACCAGCTTCGCCTGCGGATTCTGCCGTTGTGCCCGCCGGATCAGATTACGCGATTTACGCACCGCCTCCTGCGTGACGGCGCAGGTATTCACCACCACCATGTCAGCGCAGGCCGCATCCGGGGTAATCGCCATACCCTGTGCGCGGAAGTCCCGTGCCCAAGTCTCCAGTTCCGCCTCATTCAGACGACAGCCCAGTGTCTGCAGGTGCACTGAAGTCACAGGCAACTCGTTCACAGCCCCCATACCGACACGGTACGACCAGCAACCCGTTCTGTCCGGTGCCAGATCTTTTCTTCCCATGTCACCTCAGACCGCCGGTCAAAGATCAGTAAATGTAATTCATCTGCCGCGCATTTATCCGCATAGTCCACAGTTTGTGCCAGACCACGTTGCAGCGTCGTGTCCAGTGCACCATGACGTATCTTCAGTTCCAGCACGATACGCTGCACCTCACCCTGAAAACCGGTCTGTTTATCTGTCGGCCATTCGATGAACAGATCCGTACGGCGCCGTCCCAGCCCGTATTCGCGATAGATCCGTCCGCCACCATTCACAATCCGTTGCAGAAACGCCTGTAACAAGCGTGGCATGTCCAGCCGTCGTTCCGGTGTCAGATACCAGTGTTGCTGATGTGTGATACCGATCTGGCGTGTCCAGACCAGTTCACGCGGGATGCTTTCCTGATAAATACGATTCGCAATCCGGATCTCCGGAAAGGCTAGCAGCACAAAATAACGTTTCTGCCGGACCAGCCGTTCAATGTGAACCACATCAATCCGCTGTAACGGATCAACCATATAGTGGTCATCCGGTACTGACGGCCCGGCATTATTGAAAAATCGTTCCATCATCAGATCTTCTGACTGACATGGTGTGTTGATTGACGGCGCCAGCGGGTACCCGCCTGGCTGTCTTCCAGCACAATGCCGACTGCCGCAAGTTCAGCCCGTATCTGATCAGCAGTGGCCCAGTCCTTTGCTGCCTTCGCCGCCGTACGCTGCGCGATTTTGTGTTCTATTGCAGCGTCATCTGATCCGATACAGGCAGCACCGCGCAGATAGTCATCCGGCGCCTGCTGCAACAGGCCCAGAATGCCAGCCAGTGTACGCAAGGTCGCGGCCAGCCCGGCAGCCTGTCCCGGATCGGTCTGACGTGCCCGGTTGACAGCACGCACCAGGTTGAACAGGACGGCCAGTGCCACCGGCGTGTTAAAGTCATCCGACATTGCGGCATGAAATGCAGCGATCTGATCTTCGGCACCGACCGGGTCGGCTTCCGGCAGGTCACGTAACGCGGTATACAGGCGGGTCAGGCTGGCACGAGCCTGAGTCAGTTGTTCAGCCGCATAATGCAACGGGCTGCGGTAATGACTGGCGAGTATAAAATAGCGTATCTCTTCTGCCGTATAAGTCTGCATCACATCACGTATCGTAAAAAAATTGCCCAGTGATTTTGACATTTTTTCATCATTGATACGTACAAAACCGTTATGCAGCCAGTAGTTCACAAACGGATGGCCGGTCGCGGCCTCGGATTGCGCAATTTCATTTTCATGGTGCGGAAACGCCAGATCAGCACCGCCACCATGGATATCAAACGAATCCCCCAGGGCCCGGGTTGACATAGCAGAACATTCAATATGCCAGCCAGGTCGGCCCGGTCCCCAGGGAGAATCCCAAGACGGCTCGTCCGGTCTGGCACCTTTCCACAACGCAAAATCAAGTGGATCCTGCTTTTGTTCACCTGGCTGAATACGGGCACCGACCTGCAGATCGGCCAGGGTCTTACCGGATAACCGGCCATAGTCCGCAAAGCTGTTAACCCGATAATACACATCACCGTTCTCAGCCGGATACGCATGACCCTTGTCAATCAGGCACCGGATCATCGCGACGATTGCCGGGATGTGTTCCGTCGCACGTGGCTCAGCACTCGGTGGCAGGACATGCAGTGCTGCTGCATCTTCACGCATCGCCTGGATATAGCGCGCTGTCAGAGTCTGCCAGGGTTCATCATTTTGCAGTGCCCGCCGGATAATCTTGTCATCAATGTCAGTGATGTTGCGGACATAAGTGACCTGATAGCCAGCGGCCTGCAGATAGCGATAGATCATGTCAAACACAACCAGCACCCGGGCATGGCCCAGATGGCACAAGTCATACACGGTCATGCCACACACATACAGTCTGACCTGACCGGCCTGAAGCGGTGTAAAGACCTCTTTCTGCCGGGTCAGGGTGTTATACAACATCAGCATGGTGTGATCACTCTGGTCATGGTGCGGACGACAGGCCGCGTTGTACCGCACTCAGGATACCGCGCAGCATCTGAACCTCGCGCTGTACCGGGGTAGCCCGTTGCAGCAGATGCTGCAGCCGGTGCATCGTGCTGCGTTCACGGCCCGGTCGCACAAAGCCGATCTGCAGCAAAGTGGCCTGCAAATGACTGAACAGACCGGCCTTCTGGGCACTGGTTGCCGGCTGATCGCGCGGATCAGCCGGCGCAGAGGCGGTTGCGCTGCCGGATAGTGCCAGCATCCGGCATTCATACGTCAGAATCTGCACTGCCATAGCCACATTCAGTGAGCCATAGTCAGGCTCAGTCGGCACATGCACCCAATGGGTGCACTGATCCAGTTCATCCCGGGTCAGACCGGACGATTCACGCCCGAATACCAGTGCTGACAGGCCGGTCTGTTGCTGTGCCAGGGCTGCACAGGCCTTCGGATCCAGGGCCTGCCAGGGTGCTTCACGCTGACGCGCACTGCTACCGATGACACAGGTGCAGTCCGCAGTCGCACGCATTAAGTCAGGGACAACCGCCGCATTGTTTAATACACTATGTGCCCCGGAAGCCCGGGCAACCGCTATCGGCGAGGACGGGTCACACTGTGGCTGTACCAGCACCAGCTGGCTGAACCCCATCGTCTTCATCGCCCGGGCTGCCGCACCGATATTACCGGGATGGCTGGTTCCGACCAGCACGATACGCACTGATTCAAACATCTCAGACAGTCTCTCCACAGGTCAGATGCCACCGATCCTCAGTATCCATCCGGATAATCCACAGCCGCGACTGATCCGCCAGGCGGTTGCCGTGATCCGGCAGGGTGGGATTATGGTGTATCCGACAGATTCATGTTACGCCTTAGGCTGTCACGCAGGCGACAAGGCGGCACTGCTGCGCCTGCGCACCATTCGCCAGTTAGACCGGAAACACAACTTTACCCTGATCGGTCACAACCTGGCCGAACTGTCAGCCTGTACCAGACTCAGCAATCCGGCGCATCGCCTGATACGTCATCTGACACCCGGTCCCTACACCTTTATCCTGCCGGCAACCAAGCAGGTACCAAAGCGGTTGTGGCATCCGAAACGTAAGACCATCGGCATCCGCATTCCGGATAATGCGATTGCGCTGGCATTGTGTGAGCAACTGGGTGAGCCGCTGGTCAGTACGACATTACATCTGCCGGGCGATGACTATCCCCTGACGGATCCGTACGACATGCAGCACTGTCTGGCACATCAGGTTGATCTGATCCTTGATGGTGGCTATTGTGGCAACGAACCGACCAGTGTCGTGCGGCTGGATGGTGAGACACCCGAGGTATTACGCCAGGGCAAAGGTGATGTTACCCTGTTTGCACTAACCTGAGGATACCTGATGATGCAGTCACTCAGTCTGATCCAGCAACTGGCGATTATGGCACTACCGCTGGTGTTTGCTGTGACAGTGCACGAAGCAGCCCATGCCTGGGTTGCGGACAGGCTCGGCGATGATACGGCTCGTTCGCTCGGACGCGTCACCTTTAACCCGATACCGCATATTGATCTGATCGGCACGATCGCCCTGCCGCTCGGACTGTATGCCCTGTCAGCATTGACGGGTGGTGCCGGCTTTCTGTTCGGCTATGCGAAACCGGTACCGGTGCTGGCGCACCGGTTGCGCCGCCCGCAACGTGATATGGCCTGGGTGGCACTGGCCGGTCCCGGAGCCAATTTTGCGATGGCGCTGGGCTGGGCGATGCTGTTCGCGGTCGTATCAACCCGGCTGGATCTGTTTGCTGGCGGTGCTGAATTTTTCGCCTATATGGCGATCTTCGGGGTCATGATCAACGTATTTCTGATGGTGCTGAACCTGCTGCCTTTATTGCCACTGGATGGCGGACGCATTCTGGCTGCTCTGCTGCCACCCGCCTGGGCGCAGCAGTATGCCAGATCTGAACCCTGGGGCTTCTTCATTTTACTGGGGCTGTTATTCAGCGGTCTCCTGATGCCGGTGATTCTGCCCATTGTACAGAGGCTGCAACACTGGCTGTTGGTCTGAATCGCACCCGGACATCCGCACATTGAGTTGCGCATTCTTTTTATTCAACTTCAGGGTGACAGGGACCGCTTTGCTCCAGTCAGATTCGCTCAGATCAGCCTGATCAACGAACTTTACTGCAGCTTCATCCGTTGCAATGGTTGGCCAGGACTTAAGCGTTCTTATGTTGCTCATAGGCTTTCACCTCCTTCTCGTGCATATACCTTGCGCTAACAGGACGGATATATCGCTCATCTTCCAGTTTTCTGAATGTAAAAACAACGAAAACATGACGGTTTTCTCTCGTCACTCCGACGGTCCGCATTCGTGGCTCATGCGGACAGGGATCAGGAACGTAAAAGGTCATGTGTGATAACACATGCTCAATTTCTTCGCGGGACACACCGTACTTTGCACAATGCGCTATATTGCCTTCGTCCCACTTAGGCGATCTCTGAGTTAATTCATACCATTGTATGTGCTACGCTCAGCTTGTTGCCGGGGTGTGATTCAAACTGATGTGGCGTAATAGCCAGGGCACATAAAATTCTTTTCGGCGTTACCCGCCAGGGGCTGCTCCGAGGGTCGCCGGAAACCTGTGGTAGCAAATCACCACATCAGTTTGAATCGCACCACGGATCACTTGTTCGGTATCAGTGTATTTGTAAGTCACCTTAAATCCGTCATATTGAACTATCATCGTCTATGTATGGCGTTCAGCAGGCTGTGGGTGAGATATGTCGCCAGCGCATTCCACTGAGCAACGATATCACGATATAGGTTGCCACCCCGAGTGGTATCCATAACAACAGCGACAGAACACGTTGCCACAGTGCCTGATCCAGCCATACTGACAATGGTGGTGCCAGCCATATCAGCAGCAGGCTCATCACGCTGCATGCGATCACGATACGCACACAGAACAACCCCCAGCCGGTTCCGGGCCGGGACACAGTACGCAGACTGCGCCATAACAGAAAGGCATTCAGACCGGCCGACAGGCTGGTCGCCAGTGCCAGACCGGTATGCTGCAGTGGCACAATCAGTGCGAGGTTAAACACCATATTCGCCGACATGGCGATGATGCCGATACGTACCGGCGTACGGGTATCCTGTTGTGCGTAACAGGCTGCGGCCAGTACCTTGATCAGCAGGAAGGCGAGCAGGCCGCTGGCATAGGCCATCAGGCTGAGCCGGGTCATCTGCACATCATGTACCCCGAAGGCATCTGACAGAAACAGGGTTGCGATGATCGGCCCGGCCAGCACGGCCAGACCCGCTGCAGCGGGAACACCGCAGAATACGATCAGTCGCAGACCCCGGTCCAGATTGCGGGTAAATTCAGCCGGAGCCTGCCCGACCTGATCACGCGCCAGGCGTGGCAACAGTGCCGTGCTCATCGCCACACCCAGAATACCGAGCGGAAATTCGACCAGACGATCCGAATAATACAGCCAGGAGATACTACCGCTGACCAGAAAGGATGCCAGCACCGTATCCAGCAACAGATTGATCTGGGTGACAGAGACCGCAAATAAGGCCGGCAGCATCAGACGCAGGATACGGGATACCCCCGGATGCCGGAACGAAACCCGGAAACGCGGCAGCAGCTTCAGCTGCGCCAGAAACGGAATCTGAAACACAAACTGACTGACACCTGCGATCAACACTCCCCAGGCCAGTGCCACCACCGGCTGTTCCAGCCAGGGACTGAGCCACAAGGCACAACCGATCAGAGACAGATTGAGCAATACCGGAGTAAATGCCGGCACAGCAAACCGGTTGTGTACCTGCAGCACACCACCAGCAAACGCAGTCAGAGAAATAAAAAACAGATATGGAAAGGTCAGGCGTAACATCTCGCCTGCTAATGCCAGCTTCTCCCCGGCACCCTCATCCGCTACCCAGCCGATCGCAAACAAGCCGACAATCACGGGTGCAAACAACATTCCTGAAACAGAGACCAGAAATAATATGAGTGCCAGAGTGCCTGCCACATGATCAACCAACGACTTCAGGTCTGCCAAGCTGCGCTGTACCCTGTATTCAGTCAGTACCGGCACAAAGGCGGTGGCAAAGGCACCTTCAGCAAATAACCGGCGTAAAAAATTCGGAATCCTGAACGCAACAAAAAAGGCATCCGTAAACGCATTTGCTCCGAAGCTGTGCGCAAACACCAGATCACGCCCGAACCCCAGCAGTCGTGATAAGGTGGTATAAAAACCTACCGTTGAGACAGCACGAAATAATGACAGAACCTTTCTCCTTAACGAACCAGTCGCACCAGGCACATACCCTGCTGGCCTGGCAGACCACAGATCAGGGCGAGTACAGCACCTTTACCAGTACCCTCGGTACAGGTGACAGCAGACCATTACCATGGCATGGCAGACTGCACCTGGCACAGGATCAGGTTCATCTGCACCTGCTGCGCCCGGCAGTCCATGCCACTTATCCATCCCTCAGTCACGCTGAACAGACCCGGGCACAAGGTTACAGATTTGCCAGGGATCGTACCTTGTATCGGGCCGCCCATCATTTTCTGCGCACCAGCCTGAGCCGGTATGCCGGAATCATGCCAGGTGACTGGTATTATAGCCACAACTCGTATGGTAAACCGGCAGTTGCCAACCCCGGCCATCTCCGGTTGCAGTTTAACCTGTCACATACCCGGGGCCTGATCGGATGTGCGGTCAGTCTGAACCATGCGACAGGTGTCGACGTCGAAAGTGCGCGCCCGTTACCCGATCTGGTCAGCATCAGCCGCAGCGTGTATGTCGGTCCGGAGCTGGACGATGTACTGGCCCATACGGGTGCGGCACAACGCACTCGATTCTATACCTACTGGACCCTGAAAGAAGCCTATATCAAGGCACGCGGTATGGGATTATATCTGCCGCTGGAACAATTTCATTTTACTGCTGGTGATAACGGTCTCTGGCAACTGCATTGTGCACCGGAACTGAACGACTCAGGTGCACACTGGCATTGCCAGAGCCTGATCCTGTCTCAGGATGACTACCTGGCTTATATTGTCGCAGCAACGGAAAGTCTGCCGACTGCAGCATCAGAAAACATACCATGACACCCTTATTTTTCAATGATGCCGGACCCTCAGTACCAGAACTGAACTACATGATTGATCCGCTGACACGGATTGATCTGCCGCATGTCCGACGACTGATCGCACAACAACGTTATTTTGTGCTGCATGCGCCGCGTCAGACCGGCAAGACCACCTGTCTGCTGGCCCTGATGGCACATCTGAATGAGACGGGTGACTACCGGGCCTGTATGCCAATATCGAACCAGCACAGACAGCGCGGAACCGGGTGAAGGCAGGCATTGATGCGACTGTTGAGGCAATTGCGTCCGCCGCAGAGGTATATCTGCAGGATAAATCGCTGACGCAATAGCTGAAGGCACAGCGCGATGATTATGCGCCGGAATCACTGCTGCAGACCATGTTACGCTGCTGGAGTCAGCAATCCACTCAGCCCACAGTGCTGCTGCTGGACGAAGTGGACGCACTGGTCGGTGATACCCTGATCTCAGTCCTGCGCCAGATTCGCGCAGGCTATACGCAACGCCCGGCGGCCTTTCCGGTTTCCATCATCCTGTGTGGCGTGCGGGATGTACACGATTACCGGATTCAGTCCGGCGGTAAAGATATCATCACCGGCGGCTCTGCGTTCAATATCAAGACCACCTCACTGCGTCTGGGTAACTTCACTCGGCAGGAAGCAGAGGCACTCTGGCAACAGCACACACAAAAGACCGGACAATCGTTTGCAGAAACAATCTTTCCGGTACTGTGGGAAGACACCTGCGGACAACCCTGGCTGGTGAATGCCCTGGCCTGGGAGCTGACCGAAGAAACACCGCATTTATCTGACCGACGGGTGCCGGTCACACTGGAAGATTACCGGACCACCCGGGAAGAGCTGATCCAGTCGCGGGCGACCCATCTGGATCAACTCACCGATAAGCTGAAAGAACGCCGGGTGCATCAGGTGATGGCCATGATACTATCTGGTGAAGAACACCCTGATGAACTGCTGACAGACGATCTGCAATATGTTGAAGACCTTGGCTTAATCACATTACGGCCAGCACTCCGGATCGCCAATCAGATGTATCAGGAAGTGATACCACGCGCCCTCATCTGGACCAGACAGGCGATGATTGCGCACGAACAACACTGGTATCTGACGCCGGAACGACAGCTGGACATGCCACGATTGTTACAGGCGTTCCAGCAATTTTTCCGCGAATACAGTGACGCCTGGATAGAACAGTTTCAGTACCGGGAAGCCGGAACACAGTTGTTACTGCAGGCGTTTCTGCAACGGATTGTGAATGGTGGCGGGCGCATCAGCCGGGAATACGGGCTTGGACGCAGACGCACCGATTTATATATTGAATGGCCAGTGGATGCACAGGCAGGCTTTCATGGCGAGACGCAACGCATCGTACTGGAACTGAAGATCCGGTATGGCTCGCTGGAGGCCACCCTGGCAGACGGATTGCCACAAACTTCAGATTATGCCGCCCGATGCGGTAAGGTGCCTTATACCAGTCTTTCCTGTGCCGGAAGATGGGATAAAAAACGTTGCGGGCTGGCACTCGCGCCGTAGGCGCCAGATTGCAGTACTGCAATCCAGTCACCCACAGCTGCCCTGCCAAGGGTCACATCTTCTGCTATCACATCCAGTGGGGTGCATAAAGGCCCGACAACATGCACACACTCGCGCTCGCCACCAGCGACCCGGCACGCATTCACCACCGGATAGTTTTTACGGATCACCTGACCCAGATTGCCGGAGGCCGCCAGGTGATGATGCAGGCCACCATTGGTCAGCAGGTAGGTCCGGCCACGTGAGATCTTGCGATCAATCACGCGACACACATACACACCCACCTCGCCCACCAGATAGCGTCCCAGTTCCAGAATGATCCGGACCGCACCCAGTTGCGCACGACACGCAATCTGATGTTCATACAGGGCAGCTGCAATCGGTGCAATATCTAAGGGCTGCTGTCCAGCAAAATACGGAATACCGAAGCCTCCTCCGATATTCAGAAAGTGGAGCTGTGTTGTGGTGTACGCCATCAGGCGTTGCGCCAGAGCAAAGCTGGCCGACTGAGCGGCAATAATCGCTTCTGCATGCAGATTCTGCGATCCGGCATAGATATGCAGTCCGCGCAACGACAGGTCATAGTCGGTCAGTTGCGCCAGCACCGCCGGGATCTGTTCTTCATCAATCCCGAATGGCTGCGGCCCGCCGCCCATGTGCATACCAGCGGCCTTCAGACTGAAGGCCGGATTGATCCGCAGGGCGACCTGCGGCTGCATGCCGCTGGCTGCGCCAAGTCGGTGCAGCCGCGTCAGCTCGTGTGCGGATTCAACATGGATCACCACTCCCGCCTGCACCGCTGCCTGCAGTTCGGCATCCGTCTTCGCGGGCCCGGCAAAACTGATCCGGGCGGGTGATATGCCAGTCGCCAGTGCCAGCGCCAGTTCGCCGCCGGACGCAACATCAAATCCATCGGTCTGTGCAGCCAGTAACTCAACCAGTGGCGGAAACGGATTTGCCTTGATCGCATAATATAAGGCGATCTGATCGGGCAATTGGGTCCGTAACTCGCTGACACGCCGGGTTATCATCGACTGATCATACAGATAAAACGGGGTCTGACCCATAGTACCGGCCAGCTGACTAATCGGCTGACCGCCGATGATCAGCTCATCCCCGACGACCGGAAACGGATTGATCAGGCTGGTCATCCGGCTACCTCGCTGCGCATTGCCAGATAATCACGCCGCAGTGCAGGCCGGTCCGGCTTGCCATTCGGATTCAGTGGCATCTGCGGCAACAGGATATAGTCCTGCGGTTGCATATAATTTGGCAGACGTTGCTGACAATGTTCACGAATAACCGACAATGCATCAGTTGCCTGCACCCACAGCACGATTGCCTGCCCTGGCCCGGTCTGTGGCACACCCTGGGCAACGGCGCATATCACACCTGGCAACAGTTGCACCTGTGTTTCGATCTCATCCGGGCTGACGCGGTAACCCGCTGTCTTGATCATGCCATCACGCCGCCCGATAAAATACAGATAACCCTCGGCATCCTGCCGTACCTGATCGCCTGACCAGGCGGTCGGCAGCTGATCCGCCTGCCCGGGCAACGGCCTGAAGGTATGTGCAGAGGCTGTCGTATCGCCCCAGTAACCCTGCGCTACCAGTGGCCCGGTCTGCACCAGTTCACCCGGTTCGTCCACACCGCAGGGTTCACCGGACGCATTCACTACCCGCAATTGTGCATCAGGTACTGGTTTACCGATCGCATCCGGGCGTTGCGCCAGCTGTTCCGGTGGCAGATAAGTGGCCCGGAACGCCTCGGTAAATCCATACATCAGGTAGATCCTGGTATCCGGCAATGCCTGCCGCAGGGCATGCAGGCATGGTACCGGCAGCGCACCACCCGAATTGGTCAGATAACGCAGATGTGGCACCATCGGCCAGTCCAGATGTGCCAGCTGCTGCCACAAAGAGGGTACTGCTGCCAGACCAGTGATGCGATAACGTATGACAGCCTGCACCACATCTCGCGGCACCAGATAATCCAGCAGGACTACCGAGGCACCGACAGTAAAGGCACTGGTGAGCTGGCTCAGGCCATAATCAAAGCTGAGTGGCAGGACCGCCAGGAGCCGGTCCTCAGCGGTATTATGCAAATAAGACACCACCGAAGCGGCACCCAGTACCAGATTCGCCTGCGATAGTATCACGCCTTTGGCCAACCCGGTGCTACCGGAAGTATACAGAATGGCCGCCAGATCGGTTCCGGACCGGTCTGGCAAAGGCTGAGGTGTCGCCTGCTGCACCACTGTCAGCGGGTGTATGGAAAAAGACCAGGTACTTTGCAGCTCCGGGATCTGATCCGTCAGAATGACATGTCGTAACTCAGCACAGTCTGCTAGGGAGTCCAGCAACCTGCAGGCGCGGGCCTGATGGGTGACCAGCAGCGTAGCACCACTATTCCGCAGAATGTGCCGCACCTGCGCCGACTTCAGCACCGGGTTAACCGGTACCGCCACCCCACCAGCCGCCATGGCTGCCCAGATCGCACAAACTGCAGTGATCTGTTGCGGCAGATAAATCGCCACCCGCTGATCTGCCTGCAGACCAAGCGCAATAAAACCTGCTGCCCAGCGGGCAATCTGTTGTTGCAGCTCAGCATAGCTGAGCGTCTGATCGTGTTGCACCAGTGCTGCAGCTGCTGGTCGTTGCTGCGCCTGCTGCTGCACAAGCTGGTACACGGAACGAATCATCGCTATCCGCTCAATTGATCATCACAAAGATCAGACCGGCCAGCAGGATACGATAGATCACAAACGGCCACATACCTATCCGCTCAATAAAGCGCAGAAAAAAGTGAATACACAGATAGGCCGTCATCGCCGACAGAATGAGCGTACTACCGAGACTGACCCAGGCAACCGGCTCCGGCGACTGCACCAGATCGGCTGTGACCAGCACCGAAGCAGCCAGAATGGTCGGTATGGATAATAAAAATGAAAACCGGGCCGCTGCCTGGCGCGAAAAGCCCAGCCACAAACCGGCGGTCATGGTAATACCCGAACGTGATGTGCCCGGGATCAGCGCCAGTACCTGCGCCAGTCCAATCCACCCGGCATCACGCAGACTGAGCTGATCCAGAGTACGCTGCCGGGTACCACGCTGGTCTGCCCAGGCCAGCAATACACCGAAGACCAGTGTGGTCGTAGCGATAATCCAGGGTGCGCGCAGATCGCTGGCAACCCAGTCCTTCAGGAGCCAGCCACACACCATCACCGGCCCGGTGGCCAGGATGATACTCCAGGCCAGCCGACTTGTACCACTGGACTGCCGGTACCGGACCGAACGCCACCAGGCCAGCCAGAGAGTGATGATATCCTGACGGAAAAACAACATGACTGCCAGTAATGAGCCAAGATGTACTGCCACATCCGCAGCCAGGCCCTGATCGCTGAAACCAAACAGATAGGGTGCCAGAATCAGATGGCCCGAACTGGAGATCGGCAGAAATTCTGTTATGCCCTGGACTATCGCCAGGATCACCAGAGATAATCCATCCATACTGTCATCTTCAGTGCAAACGAAAAAAACGCAGCCCGGGTGTCACCGGCCGGGAGACTCGGGCCAGACCCAGCTGTAACCCATTACCCCAGGTACCTGCAAAAAAATCCAGCGCGACCGGCTCCGGCATCTTTTGTAACAATCCCAGACCAAGACACTTCTGCTGCGCCTCGTGACGCACCCACAGACGCAGAAACATCTGCGGATCCGCGTCAGCTGCCTGCAGATCGCTCAGTTCAGACGCAGCAAAGACCCGCTCTGCAATCCGTCGGACAGCAGAGACAGATCGGGGCCGTTCCACATCAATACCGACCGGGCCTGCTGTATAAAATGCCAGCACAGCGATATCTGCAGTATGCGACAGATTAAACCACACGGGCGGCACGGCGGTGGCCAGCTCCGGTTTGCCCTGAGCACCGAGCCGGATCGCAACCGCAACCGGTTCACAATGCAGATAATGTCCCAGCAACTGCCGCAATGCCGTGCGTGCGGCACAAAAACGCCGGGCTGCCGGTGGCTGCGCTATCCCGCGCCAGCGCACCTGCTCAGCAGCATCCAGCAGATCTGGCTGAACCGGGAAACGGGCCAGATCAAGCTGCCACAGATGGCATTCATTCGCACCTGATGCTGGCCAGACAGGCACTGACTGCCAGACGATCTCACGTGGAACCGGCAGCACACTCACGGGTTGTTGTTTGTTCTGCAGCAAATAAATCAGCGGTTGCACTCACTGCAGGCGGTTGCAGACCAAAGTGCAGATAGGTACTGCGGGTCGCTATCCGCCCGCGCGGCGAGCGCATCAGAAAGCCCTGCTGAATGAGATAAGGTTCAATCACTTCTTCCAGGGTACCCGCCTCTTCGCCAATCGCGGCAGCCAGATTATCCAGACCAACCGGACCACCATCAAACTTTTCGATCAGTGCACACAATAAACTGCGATCCATCTGATCAAACCCGTGCGGATCAACCTGCAGCAATTCCAGTGCACTGCCAGCCACCTCTGCATCTATCCGTCCGTCTGTGCGCACCTGGGCATAATCCCGCACCCGTCGTAACAGCCGGTTTGCGATCCGTGGTGTACCACGCGCCCGGCGCGCTATTTCGCGCGCACCAGCAGTATCCAGCATCACCCCCAGAATCTGAGCGGAACGCTGCACAATATAGGCCAGATCTGCCACAGCATAAAATTCAAGCCGCTGTACGATACCAAACCGGTCTCGCAGGGGCGAAGTCAGCAGCCCGGCCCGGGTGGTGGCACCCACCAGCGTAAAGTGTGGCAGATCAACCTTGATTGAGCGGGCGGCCGGACCTTCGCCAATCATAATATCCAGCTGGTAATCTTCCATTGCCGGATACAGCACTTCCTCCACCACCGGACTCAGTCGGTGAATCTCATCAATAAACAGGACATCATGCGTTTCCAGATTAGTCAGTAATGCTGCCAGATCGCCGGGTTTTTCCAGCACCGGACCGGAAGTCTGACGCAGATTCACCTGCATCTCGTTTGCGATGATATGCGATAAGGTGGTCTTACCTAACCCGGGTGGCCCGAAAATCAGCACATGATCCAGTGCTTCGTGTCGGGCACGTGCCGCCGGAATAAAGATTTCCATCTGTTCCAGCACCTTCGGCTGACCACGGTACTCAGCCAGAGAACGTGGCCGGATTTCCCGTTCTGACGCCTGGTCACCATTCACCATCTGTGCCGTAACGATGCGTTCTGTTTCCTGCATTTGTTTCTGTGGAGAAAAATCTTCCGCATTATATTGTTGTTTCTGCATAAATCCATTTTTTATAATCATCATCTATATGCTGGACTTCTGTGCCGATAATGCAGGGCATAGCATATGGATGAAACTTTCTTACAGCGGATTCCACAGACTCAGACAGTTCAGGGCGTGTTTTCATGATCAGCTTAAATTCCGTTGCATTTTTCACATTACCCTGCCAGAAAAAACTGCTGATAACATTCTGCAGAATGTTCGAGCATGCGATATACTTTTTTCCGATGCAGTAAGCTGATATATCCTGCGCTACCTGCAGAGAAGGACAAAGCGTATAAATTTCAATGATTCTCATGCATTACCCGGCTATGGCTGAGTGATGAATACTGAGGTGACTTACAAATACACTGATACCGAACAAGTGATCAGGGGTGCGATTCAAACTGATGTGGTGATTTGCTACCACAGGTTTCTGGCAAGCGTTATTCTGATCTGCTCTCCGAGGGTCGCCAGACTACCCGTCCTGGGGGCTCGGCTGCGGCCGTCCATGGCCGCAGACGCCCTCGGAGAGCAAGATCAGAATAATGCCCCGTTTGAGTGCCGTGACAGGAAGCCTGTGTGCTGGAAAAAAACGGACGAAGAGACCCGTTCGCCGAACTTCTGCTTCCTTTCCTGTGTGTTGCCGACACTATTTGCCAATATG
>CAWUJM010000025.1:0-24667 GCA_963922685.1 uncultured Gammaproteobacteria bacterium
CGCCTCAAAAACCACTTCGCGACGCTCAACCAACTTTTCAGCGGGAATTGTTGCATTCAGTTTCTGCGCATTGACGGCACAGAGCTGGCGGATCCGGTGATTGACGAGGCTAAGATCGGTGGCAATCTGGTTGATCTGTTACGCCGCACAGAAGAAAAGCTCGCAGCACATAACCGGGCCGCAGTTGATATCACCTCAGCAGCGACCCATACGATCAGCAAACCTTACCCACCCGTTGCACTCCAACAGATTCTGTACAATGCGGTATTACATCGAACCTACGAAGGCACCAATACACCGGTCCGGGTGTACTGGTTCAATGATCGGATTGAAATTAACAGCCCGGGTGGCCCGTATGGCAACGTCACAACCGAAAACTTCGGCCAGCCCGGTGTCACGGATTATCGTAATCCGAACATCGCGAAAGTGTTGAAGACCTTCGGCTTTGTACAGACCTTCGGTCGCGGCATTGCCACCGCCGAACGAGCTATGCAACGCAATGGTAATTCACCCTTGTCATTCAGCACCGGACAGACTGCTGTGGCCTGTACCTTACGAGGCAGATCATGACTGCACCTGTACTGACCTTTTTTAACAACAAAGGTGGTGTCGGCAAGACATCGCTTATCTACCACCTGGCTTGGATGTTTGCCAGTTTGCAAAAGTGCGTGGTCATTGCCGATCTGGACCCGCAAGCCAACCTGACCGCTGCCTTCCTGGACGATGAGCGTATTGACGCACTGTGGAACAACCAGGCAACAGGCGCAACCCTGTATCACTGCGTCAAGCCACTGGCCGAAGTCAGTGATATTACTGAGCCAACCCTGCAGAAGATTACACAAAACCTCCACCTGTTACCGGGTGATGTTGCTTTATCCAGCTTCGAGGACAATCTATCAACAGAATGGCCCAGAAGCATGGATGATAACAACCTGTACCGCCCTATGCGTATCCTGACTGCCTTCTGGCAGTTGATGCAGATAGCCGCAGTCAAAGTACAGGCCGATATTATCCTGGTAGACATCGGCCCTAATCTGGGTGCGATCAACCGATCTGTTTTACTCAGCACCGATTATGTGATCATCCCACTCGGTGCTGATCTGTTTTCATTACAAGGCCTGAGCAACCTTGGCCCGACATTACGTCGCTGGCGCAACCAATGGCAAAAACGCCAGGATAACTGGTGTGATAGTAAAGAATCTCAGGAATATTCAGACTTCCGGCTACCTGGTGGCAGGATGGAACCCGTCGGCTATCTCTGCCAGCAATATAGTGTACGTCTGGATCGTCCGGTGAAGGCCTATGACCGCTGGGTACAACGCATCCCGGATACCTATCGGCAGGCTGTACTGGATACCTCACCTGATACCAATATCAGACAGGTAGATGATCCTTATTGTCTGGCCATTATCAAGCATTACCGCAGCCTGATACCGATGGCACAGGAACACCGTAAACCCATCTTCAATCTGACCTCAGCAGATGGCGCGATCGGTAGCCATGCGAATGCAGTCAGTGACGCAAAAAACGATTTCCGGCAGCTCGCACACAAAATAGCCGGAAAAATCAATCTTCCCGTCTGATCCGGAATGCAGAATGAACAATATACAGCTTGATCACAACGTCCATAAGACTACGGGGAAAAAATTTCCCATATGTTTTCTGGCACATGATATTGATACGCCAATGAATACCGGCAGTTTTTTCCGGATTGCGGACGCATTAGGAGTGGAGAAAATTTTTCTGACTGGCAATTCAGTCATTCCTCCAAACTCAAAGATCAGAAAAACATCAAGATCTACTGAAAAACATGTGTTATATACATACGAAAAAGACCCTGTTACTGTTATCAACAGACTGAAGAGTCAGGGTTACAGCATAATCAGCCTGGAAATAACCTCGACAAGTATTGATATTGCTGATATTTTCCTGAAAAAAAATGAAAAAGTCTGTTTAATCCTCGGTTCAGAAAAATCAGGGGTTGCTCAGGAACTTCTGGATATTTCTGATACATCAACACATATTCCGATGCTTGGCAATAACTCATCCATGAATGTCGCCAATGCGTGTTCCATCGCAACTTACGAACTCATCAGGAGACTGAAACAATGAATAATAAACCGAAACTGTTGCAGAAATATCAGAAAGGTAACGATGTCATCTATTTCGCTATTTACAAAAGCACAACAGGCAACGGGGATGACGAAGTACTCCAGCATAAGTTTGCAGGACAGGAAACCGCACACATTACTTTACACCCGGACAACTCTGTTAATTTTCGGGTCAAGCGCAGCAAAACAAAGTTGCAGCTTGCGGTTGATAACGGACTTAGCGGATATTCACCTGCACCATCCAAGGAAGTCAGGCAGTTTTTACAGAAGATCCGTGCCAGAATATAACACCCGAATGCTCAGGGTAAGTTAAAAATCGACCATTTTTTCAAGCTGTTCCGGGTCTGCAATTTACCAATCCGGAATCCGGTAAACCTATGACTATGACAAAAAATGCTGTCTGGGTGGGGCACTGTTTAGTACAAACTACTGTTGCATCACCGGAACCGCATCAACACCCGTGGAACGCACAGTGTTACGCTGCCGTCCAGACTGATAGTGCGAAAGGCTTTGCTCAGGCGGTGCGCAACCACTGCCAGGAACAGGGACACTGTCTGGTCTGGTCCGAGCAGGTTTATCCGATACTGGACTGGTTGAACCGGCACGGTCATCACAATACTGTGATGAGTCTGGCAAAGACCATAGATGGACATCATGGCATCGCTGTCAGCCCGCTGGTACCACGCAACGAAGCAGGCAACCCGCTTCCTGTAACAGACTATCTGGAGATTACTCAACATTCAATACCGCCTTTACCGGATCAATCCGATAAGCCTTTCTGGACGCAGGACTGGATTACCCCTGAGTTGAAGGAACTGGTTTTCGGACAATCCTCTGCAGACAAGTCATTGCGTACCTATCTTATTGTGGATGCTACCCTGCGTAAAAACATTACGGGCATCTTTGACCTGTATTTAACAGATGTTCCGGTACGGAGCCTGGTTCGACCTGAAATGGCCGATGCTCTGCTGGAAGTTGCACCTTACCTGATAGATATCACATTGTCTGAAGAACATGAGGTAATCCCTGAATTCCACAAAAACTTCTTTACTGATCACTGGCATCGGGGCACGGGTATTCTGTTACGGACGGCAGCAGACATGAATACTGTCTGGACACATTTTCACCAGTTTGTACGTATACAGACAGAAAAGACAAAAGAATGGTTTTTCTTTCGGTTCTGGGACCCTGACATCACACCAGATTACTTTGACAGTATTAAACATTTTCCTGAAAAGATTGCACAATGGTTCTGTACAAGTAACGGAGACCACATAAAAAATATTATCAGTTGTCAGGCTGGTGCTGAACAGCCCTGGTATATCGCGCCGATGTGGAATAATCTTAAAGACATTCCTCGTATCGAAAAACCGATGTTGTCAGATACAGAAATGGCAGGGCTTGAACATTATTTTGAAAATAAAACAATTGCCCGGATCTCGAAAGCTATACAAAACGTGGCACCTGTCATCACACAGACGCTCGGTGCTGAAGACTTGCAGAAAACCATCAGATCCGCTATTTCCCAAGCGAAAGAATATAGTATAGTTCTGGATACTGATATTGCCTACTTTTCCCTTCTTTCCTGCATACATACACCTGACTGGCACCAGCATAAATATTATTCCGATATCAACGCTGTCTTGCACGATAATAATGTGGCACCATACCTGAAGATGGATTTGATTAAAAACAGGTATCGAAAAAAATTTTCTGATATAAGAACAGCTGAATCGTACCAGAAAACATTTTCTGAACACCCCAGACTGAGCAATATTTTATATTTTGATGATTTCTGTCATTCCCTGGATATTGATTTTCTTACCCTGAGATAAACAATGATCAGATAACCCACCAGCATAATAACCCAGATCCATGATATAAAACTGATGACTTTTGCTATAAAGAAATCATTTTCCAGGGCACTGATGTGATATAAACGATACATCATCGGCAACCCGACTTCATAGTACCATACCTCAACATCCTGATAAGTATTGTTTCTGATCTCAGGATATGCCACTTCGGTATACAGGCTCGGAAACCGCTTGATACCGGTTATTATCACAGGCTCACCCTTTGCCGGCGACCAGCCTACAAACAGATTAAAAAGCAGTGAAAAAATAAAAACGATAATAATTAAAGGCTTCATCGCTATACCGGTAGATTGAACTTCTTTCTCAGATCGCGAACAACAGCCATCGCAATATTGCCGGGACAGGCGCGGCAATCATCAGCATGTTCACGATGCCCACCCAAATGCTCAATCTTTAAGCACGAAATAAGCACCTCGCACAGAAGCTGCAAAGATTTTTTTTGCGAATCTGGCATAGTATGATTATATTCTGTGTCCCGGTTATCATGAAATTTCTCTATGAAGCCCGCATTTGGGCATAATGTTTCCAGTTCACCTGCCTCTGAAAAATCACCTATTAATAAGATGCCTATCTTATGTGAATTAGGAAAGGCATGAGCACCTTTATATCGTAAAGGTCGCCCTTCAAAGATTTTGCCATTTTTGGCTATCATGAAATGGTAGGCAATTTCAACAAACTCTGATTTTTGTTTTTCTTCAATATCGTGCGGGGTATCCGATTCAGTATTTCCAGCATGATGTATAGTGATGGTATCATAACCCCAGTGCTCATCAGGAAGCTTCCTGGACGGACTGAATATACCTCCGTCTTGCCAGGGACCTGTCGCACCCCAGGATGCTCTGGAGGTTACACCAGCCTTAGTATTGATACATGCGATCATATCATGTTTATATTTTTTATCTTCGATAACCTTTATTGTCAGAACGGCTTCTTTCCTAGGCTTTGTAATATCAGCGTATACCTTAATGGTTTTATTGATATGCTGAGCCTCAGGAAAAAGTGTAATGGCTAAGGGTGTCGTTTCCGTATGCATATAGTCGCATCGCACCATAGCATTCAATATCGTATTATTTTCATCAGTGACGTGAAACCTAATTCGATTATGAAATTCTGAATGACCTTTATAAGTTAGTCCATTTATAATATAAGAACCGACAAAGATAGTGTATGGGCAACAGGCTGGTATTTCTGTGGATCCTTCGAGTGTTAATACCTTACTGCACTGGCAGTCTGCCTGAACAGGCACTCCGGCAGCCAGCAAAAGATCAGGAATCTCAGTTATGTTAAGATTGGTTCCAATCGGAACTAATGCCATAACAGGGTATAATGCCCTGTATTCGATATTGCCCCAGTGATAATAGATTTTGTAAGGCTCAATACCATATACTTTGGCCAGCTTGTATATGTTATCGCCAGCACTTAATGTTTTACAAACAGACATGTATTTCTCCAGATAGCCTTGCCAACAGATCAATAGATCTTATGTTACATCGGACACTCCTGTTGATGTTTTTCAGACCGTGGTGTCCCGGTAAAATTACCGGGTAACGCCGCAACTGAGGCTGAACATTATTGAGTCTGACAGACCCCGGTATACCAGCGAGATATCAGTCTGCATCTTACCTGACGGTCTCCGACATATTGTCAAAATCCATCATCTGTCTATGTTTCACCCACTTTCTTTATCGCTTGGCCTGCGTTATACCCGCTCACGGCGGCAGCATTATTTTATTTCGTTTATCTCCGCCTTTTCTGTGCTGGGTATTGCTTTGGGCGTGATGGCACTGATCACCGTATTGTCCGTGATGAATGGGTTCCACCACGAAATCCGCGAAAGAATTCTGGGCATGACAGCACACGGTGATGTCCGAGCCTGGCAGGGTCGGTTAGATGACTGGTCTGATGTACACACACAGGTCTCACAACATCCACGCGTACTGGCAGCTGCACCCTATATCGAAACCCAGGCGATGCTGATGCAGCAACGGCAGGTGACCGGTGCTCTGGTGCGGGGGGTACTACCGGAACTGGAATCGGACGTGGTCAATCTCACAGACGCAATGCAGGCAGGCCAGCTGGAGCAACTGCAGCCCGGCGCGTATCACATCATTCTGGGAGCGGAACTGGCTGCCCGGCTGGGTGCACGCATCGGTGATAAAGTGACCATCCTGGTACCACAGACCACCACCACAATTGTCGGCAGTCGTCCGCGCATGAAGCGGTTTACACTGGTCGGTTTGTTTTCGGTGGGGATGGCTGAATACGACAGTGGCATTGCATTGATCCATCAGCAGGATGCTGCACGTCTGCTGCGTATGGAAGAACAGGTGAGTGGTGTACGGTTGCGCCTGGATGATGGCTGGGCCGCTCCGGCAGTCAGTCGGGAACTTGCGCAACAACTTGGTAATACGTACCGACTACTTAACTGGACCGATTATCACCGTAATTTTTTTGCCGCGCTGCAGATGGAAAAGCGCATGCTCGGCCTGTTGTTATTCCTGATCGTACTGATCGGTGCCTTTACCATTGTCACCACTCTGGTGATGGTAGTAATGGACAAACGCAGTGATATTGCGATCCTGAAGACACTGGGTGCAACACCTGGCCTGATCTGGCGCATCTTTGTTGTGCAGGGTGCCACGCTGGGTGCGACCGGCACCCTGCTGGGTGGTTGCCTCGGTCTGTTACTTGCGACTCATGTCGAAGCAGTCGTTGCTCAGGTCGAAACCTGGTTCGGCATCCATTTCATTGACCCGGGGGTGTATTACATCAGTCATCTGCCTTCGCAGGTGCAGGCCGGAGACGTGTGGCTGGTCACACTCGGTGCCTTTACACTCAGTGTATTGATGACCCTGTACCCCGCCTGGCGCGCCTGGCGCATTGAACCTGCAGCGGCACTACGCTATGAATAGATAGCCAGCAAGATACGACAGCGGTCTGCAGAAACTCAGAAAAACAGTCCGTCAATCGGTGACGATGCTGAGGCATAGCGTCGCGCCGGCATGCGACCAGCCAGAAAGGCGGCCCGGCCAGCCTGCACTGCCTGCCGCATCGCCTGCGCCATCAATACCGGCTGTTGTGCCGCAGCAACTGCCGTATTCAGTAGTACCCCATCACACCCCAGCTCCATCGCTACGGCGACATCAGAAGCCGTTCCCACACCTGCATCTACCAGAATCGGCACCTGCGCATTTTCGACAATCGTCAGGATGTTCAGTTTATTGCGAATACCCAGCCCGGAACCAATAGGTGCGCCCAGCGGCATAACGGCGACACAGCCCAGTTGTTCCAACTCACGCGCAATGATCGGATCATCATTCGTATAGGCCATGACCTCAAACCCTTCCGCAACCAGAATTTCAGCTGCCTGCAGAGTGGCTGTCACATTCGGATACAGGGTCTTTTCATCTCCCAGTACCTCCAGCTTGACCAGTTTGCGCCCGCCCAGCAGTTCCCGTGCCAGACGACAGGTACGCACAGCAGTGTCCACATCAAAACAACCTGCCGTATTCGGCAGGATCGTATAGTGTTCCGGTGGCAGACTGTCTAAAATATTCGGCTCGTCTTTTTCCTGACCAAGGTTGGTCCGGCGCACCGCAACTGTGATGATTTCAGCACCACTGGCCTCAACAGCTGCCTGCGTCTCTGCCAGATCCCGGTATTTGCCGGTGCCCAGCAACAAACGCGAATGAAAAGTGCGTCCGGCGATGGCCAGAGGAAGGTCGGTCATAGTTTTACCTGCTCTCAGAAGAAATAGCACTACCTTAACGACCTGTGCAGGAATCTGCAATCCGCATCGCGCGGGCACAATACACAGGTTAGGAGTACAATATTTGTTTACGACTGTCGATCACCGGAATCTGATCTGGATTGACCTGGAAATGACCGGACTCAATCCGCAGCGGGATCAGATCATCGAACTTGCTACGCTGATCACTGACAATCAGCTGCAGCCACTGGCCGAAGGGCCGGTATATGCCATTCATCAACCAGAGTCGATACTGGAAAAAATGGATGACTGGAACTGCAAACAGCACTCAGATTCCGGCCTGTTGCAACGGGTACGTCACAGCCAGTGCTCTCTGGCCACAGCCGAACAGGGTACCCTGCAATTTTTACGGCAATGGGTGCCCCCCGGTGCGTCCCCCATGTGCGGCAATTCCATCTGTCAGGACCGGCGCTTTCTGGCGCGCCTGATGCCGGAACTGGAACGTTTTTTCCACTATCGGCACCTTGACGTTTCAACGCTGAAGATTCTGGCCGAACGCTGGGCCCCTGAAGTGGCTGCCAGCGTCGACAAGACTTCGGCCCATCTGGCCCTGTCCGATATCAGGGATTCAATCGCCGAACTCGCTCATTATCGTCAGCACCTGCTGCGTGTTTAATCTGACCGGAAACATCTGTCTGTTATGAAGATTCTGTCTGATCTGTTACCCGTCATTCTGTTTGTCGCAGCCTATCAGCTATACGACATTTATGTGGCAACCCTGGCACTGATGGCTGCAGTCCCACTGCAATTAGCCTGGATGAAATGGACCGGCAGGCCGATTGAAAAAATGCACTGGATCACACTGGCGCTGGTACTGGTATTCGGCGGATTAACATTAAGCTTCCGGGATCCACTGTTTATCATGTGGAAACCTACCGTGATCAATGTACTGCTGGCAGCTGCTGTGCTGGGCTCGGAATGGTGGATGAAACGCAGCTTCATGCAGCGGATGTTACACAAGGTCGCTCCCTTCTCATCAACTGTCTGTACCCATCTGTCGTATGCCTGGGCAATCTTTTTTATTCTGCTTGGCATCCTGAATCTGTATGTTGCTTATTATTTCTCCGAAGCGGTCTGGGTGAATTTTAAATTATTCGGACTGATGGGGTTAAGCCTGATCTTTGCCTTGGGGCAGGGTATTTATCTGGCGCGTCATATGCCACCGAAACCCGTGTAGCCTGCGATCTATGCAACTGATTAAAATAATCTTTATTATTTTTTTCCTGATGGTCGGTGTAACCTTTGCACTGATCAATCATACCCCTGTTTCACTGGATTTTTATGTCACACAAGTGATGTTGCCCTTATCCGTCATTATCTTACTGGCCGTCGGAGGCGGATTATTGCCTGGTTTTATATTAAGCCTGTTCCTTCTGCTGCGGATTAAGCGTGAAAACCGGCGCCTGAAACGTCAGCATGACGCAATCCGCAAAGAAGTGACCAACCTGCGTACTCTGCCAGTGAAGTCATGAGGCCGGGCTGATGTGAACACGCTGAATCTGCTCTGGCTTTTGTTGCCAATAGCAGCTGCCTGTGGTTGGTGGGCAGCCTTACGCAGTCGGCATAAAGCCATACCGGAAACACCAGACTGGCTCAACCCGAACTATTTTCGTGGCATACACCATGTTCTGAACGAAGAACCGGATAAAGCCATTGTCATCTTCAGCCAGATGCTGGACACTCACAGTGACCTGATTGATATCCACCTGATACTCGGTAGTCTGTTCCGGCAACGCGGTGAAACAGAACGTGCCGTTCGGGTGCACCAGAACCTGTTAGCACGCCCGGACCTGACCGCAAAACGACAGGCACAGATATTACTTGAGCTGGGACGGGATTATCTGCAGGCCGGCCTGTTAGACCGGGCCGAAACGCTGTTTCAGGATTTGCGCACAAAAAAACAGTGTATCCCGGAGGCACTAGAATACCTGCGCACCCTCTATCTGCAGGAAAAGGCCTGGTTATCCTGCCTGCAAACCAGTGAAGCACTGGAAAAAACCACTCGGAAAGACCTGTCTCTGGAAAAATCACACTTTTTCTGTGAGCTGGCAGCCCAGGCACAACAACTGGGCCAGATTGCACAAACCAGACTGTATCTCAAACGCGCCCTGCGCATACACCCGGGTTGCGTACGCGCAAATCACCTGCTGGGGCAGATCGCCTGGCAAGCAGGTCAGCATCGTGTTGCCCTTTCCTGTTGGCGGCAAGCCGCACAGGATGATCCCAGCTATCTGCCAGAAGTCTGGCAGGATTTATTCAACGCCTGTCAGAAACTGAATAAACTAAATGAACTCAACACCCTGTTCACTGAAATCAGAGATGCTGTACCCGACTCAACTATCACACTATACCAGGCTGAAGTGTTACAGCAGTGCGGAGACCAGACCACTGCAACGGATTTCCTGCTGAACACCATTCACCAATCCCCGACTATTCCGGCTATCATTGCTTATCTGCAACAGCATACAGATCGGCCACAGACTATTGAACTGAACATATTATCTGCCGCATTGCAACAGATACAACAGCAGCAGGCCCAATACCAGTGTCGCCAGTGTGGTCTTCAGTTACGTGCATTACACTGGAAATGTCCGCGCTGTTCCGCCTGGAGTACGATACGCCGGAAGCTATCATTACTTAATAACTGATCAATCCATTGCGCCACACCATCCTGCTGATTTATCGCAATAACAGTATCTGATAAATCAGGGATATATACGCTGAATAGTTATCTTCCTGTTACTGAACAGCACTGCGGTCTTTGCTGCGTTAATCGTAATTTTTAATCATGTATTTTATGCGAGATAAGGAAGCCCTGACCTTTGACGACGTCTTACTGACACCTGCCTACTCCGAGGTACTGCCCGGAGATGTCAGTCTGGGTACACAGCTGACACAGGATATCAGACTGAATATCCCGCTGGTATCTGCTGCAATGGATACCGTGTCCGAAGCACCTCTGGCAATTGCGATGGCATTACAAGGTGGCATTGGTATTATCCATAAAAACATGGATATAACCCATCAGGCTGCACAGGTACGCCAGGTTAAGCGATATGAAAGCGGTGTCATTCACGATCCGATTACCGTATCACCTCACCTGAGTATTGGTGAAGTCTTACAGATTACGAAGCAACATCAGATCTCTGGTGTACCAGTAGTCGACGGTAACGAACTGGTTGGTATTGTCACCGGACGTGACCTGCGGTTTGAAAACCATCTGGATGCAAAAGTCAGCACAATTATGACGCCAAAAGAGCGTTTAGTGACTGTCTCTGAAGATGCCGGACAAGCTGAAATTATGTCCAGACTGCATGAACACCGGATTGAAAAGCTACTGGTGGTAAACGGACAGTTTGAGCTACGTGGACTGATTACCGTCAAAGATATTCAGAAAGCGACAGATTATCCTGACGCCTGTCGGGATAATCAGGAACGTCTGCGCTGCGGTGCTGCTGTAGGTGTCGGATCAGATACGGATGAGCGCGTACAGGCACTCATCTCAGCAGGCGCAGACGTACTGGTTGTTGATACCGCACACGGTCATTCCCGTGGTGTACTGGATCGTATTGCCTGGATAAAGACACATTTTTCATCAGTTCAGGTCATCGGCGGTAACATTGCAACTGCTGATGCTGCTACAGCACTGGTTAAAGCCGGTGCCGATGGTGTTAAGGTCGGTATCGGGCCAGGTTCAATCTGCACAACACGTATCGTTGCAGGTGTCGGTGTGCCACAGATCAGTGCTATCCAACATGTTGCTGAAGCTCTGTCATCAAAAGGTATTCCTGTAATTGCTGATGGTGGATTGCGTTATTCCGGCGATATAGCCAAGGCAATAGCCGCTGGTGCATATAGTGTCATGATTGGCAGTCTGTTTGCCGGTACAGAAGAATCACCAGGTGAAGTTGAAATCTATCAGGGTCGATCTTACAAATCGTATCGCGGGATGGGTTCTCTGGGTGCCATGTCAGATGGCTCACGAGATCGTTATTTTCAGGACAATATAGACAATAAAGATAAGCTGGTACCAGAAGGTATTGAAGGACGAGTACCTTATAAAGGCCCACTAGTAAATATTGTGACCCAACTTACTGGTGGACTCCGAGCCAGTATGGGCTACACCGGCTGCGCCAACCTGACAGAAATGCGACATAAACCAGAATTTATCCGGGTAACGCCCTCCGGTATGCAGGAATCTCATGTGCATGATGTCCAGATTACTAAAGAAGCGCCGAATTATCGTCGGGACTGAAAAATACTATGGATCGTTTGATTATTTTTGATACCACATTACGGGACGGTGAGCAGAGTCCGGGTGCCTCCATGACACAGGACGAAAAAGTACGCATTGCCCGTGCTCTGGAAAAATTACGGGTTGATATCATAGAAGCTGGTTTTCCAGCCGCAAGTCCTGGTGATTCTGCAGCCGTGCAAGCCGTTGCCAGAGCAATACAGAATACAACTGTATGCGCACTGGCTCGTGCCTTACCGGATGATATAGAAAAAGCTGCACAGGCAATCCGGCCTGCTGCATCTGGTCGGATTCATACCTTTATTGCAACATCACCTCTGCACATGCGATGTAAATTACGTATGAGTCCGGAACAGGTTCTGGAACAAACCAGAAAGGCCGTGCATCAGGCACGTCAGATGACAGATAATGTGGAGTTTTCAGCTGAAGATGCCGGTCGATCTGAAACAGACTTTTTGTGTCGTATTATAGAAACTGCAATTGATGCCGGGGCAGGTACCATCAATATACCGGATACTGTTGGCTACAACGTACCCAGTCAGTTCGGCAGAACCCTGCGTACGCTGATGGAACGTATACCGAATGCCGATAAAGCTATCTTTTCCGTACATTGCCATAATGATCTCGGACTGGCAGTTGCCAACTCATTAGACGCAGTTATTGCTGGTGCACGACAGGTTGAATGTACCATTAACGGGCTGGGCGAACGAGCAGGCAATGCAGCACTGGAAGAAATTGTGATGGCTGTGCGGACACGGCAGGACATATTTACCTGCAACACACAGTTAGATGCTACACAAATCGTCAATTGTTCCAGACTGGTCTCAAATATTACCGGATTTCCGGTACAACCTAACAAGGCAATCGTTGGTGTGAATGCGTTCGCTCACGAATCGGGTATCCATCAGGATGGTGTCTTAAAACATCGCGAGACCTATGAGATCATGCGTGCAGAGGATGTCGGCTGGATTCAGAACCGGATCGTATTAGGAAAACATTCGGGACGCAATGCATTCCGGGCACATATGGCGTCCTTAGGCAACCATTTCTCATCAGAAGAAGCATTGAAAAAAGCATTTGCACGCTTTAAGGTTTTAGCCGATAAAAAACATGAGATATATGATGACGACCTGCAGGCATTAGTAACAGAAATTACTCCGGCAGATGACCGGATCCGGTTGATTGATTTACAGGTAACTTCAGGAACTGAAAAAATACCAGAAGCCCAGGTCACTATCTCCATAGATAAGCAGGAACAAAGCACAACATCAACTGGTGACGGGCCAGTTGATGCCTGCTATCAGGCATTGGAAAGTTTAATTCATTCCGGATCTGACCTGAAGTTATATTCAGTCAACAACATCACTCAAGGAACAGAAAGTCAGGGCGAAGTTACCGTGCGTCTGGAAAAAGAAGGTCATTTAGTAAACGGACAAGGTTCAGATACTGATATTCTGATTGCTTCAGTGAAGGCCTATATCAACGGCTGTAACAAATTACTAAACCTGCCAGAAAAAGTACATCCACAACGCGGCCATGTCTGATACCGGAAAGATTGCTTATCTGCAGGCAATGGATATCCCGGTCTGGATAAAAAAAGCAACACAGGAAAAAGATATATCAACGAAAAAAAAAATACCAGTCGCCAAATTAAATTGGGAACCACTAACAGATCAAGTCAGAAACTGCCAGCAATGTGAACTCAGTCAGTCACGTAAACAAACCGTATTCGGTAGTGGAGACCTGCAGGCTGAACTGATGATCATCGGAGAGGCCCCTGGTGCTGAGGAAGACCGACAGGGACTACCATTCGTTGGAAGAGCAGGGCAACTCCTGACTAACATGCTGAACGCCATCGGATTAAACCGTAAACGGATTTATATCGGGAATATACTGAAATGTCGTCCACCTGGTAACCGGGATCCGAAACCTGCTGAAATTATTGCCTGCAGCGATTATCTGAATCGACAGATTATACTGATACAACCCCGTCTGATATTATCTCTGGGAGGCATTTCAGCTAAAAACCTACTGCAAACGGACCAACCCGTAGGGCGGTTACGTGGTAAGGTACATGAGTATCTGACAACCCGAACCGATCTGATGGTAACCTACCATCCAGCCTATTTATTACGTCGCCCGGAAGAAAAATCAAAGGCCTGGAAAGATTTACAACAGGTCGCAGACTACCTGGCTAATCATTCTGTTTAAACTATCGCACATTATGCTGAATAACCCGATTTCATCAGTCTGCCAACACCTTCTGACACCTGCTGGTCTGGATGAATCCGCAATAACACAAACAATGAATAAACTACTACACAAAAATATTGATATCGCTGACATTTATTGTCAACATCTGCACCGCGAGGTGTGGAGTTTAGAAGATAGAATTGTTAAGGAAGGTAACCATCAGACAGAACAGGGAATTGGCATACGTGCGGTAAGTGGTGAAAAAACCGGATTTGCCTGCACAAATGAATTCAGTTTATCCACGTTAACCAGAGCAGCAAACACCGTAAAAAATATTGCAGTACGCGGACAGAAGTGTACACAGCATCAGATCAGTCAACAGAAAATACCCGAATATTATAGTATTAATAACCCGTTCCAGTCATCAGATGAAAAAATCAGGATAAAACTGATGCACCTGGCAGATGCTGCGGCACGTACCTATGACAAAAGAGTCACTCAGGTAAATGTCAGTCTGGCAGCATCACATGAACATATTCTGATCTGCGATGAAAATTATCGACTCAGTGCAGATATCCGACCATTAGTACGTCTGAATATCACTGTCATTGTAGAATATCAGGGCAAACGAGAACAAGGTCACAGTGGAGGTGGTGCCAGAAGTAGTCTGGACTTTCTGTCAGAAGAACGTACAGTTGGTTATGCTGAAGAAGCCGTACGCCAGGCACTGGTCAACTTGGAAGCAAAGGAAGCTCCTGCAGGGACATTACCTGTCGTGCTGGGTCACGGCTGGCCAGGTATCTTATTACATGAAGCCGTAGGACATGGACTGGAGGGTGATTTTAACCGCAAGGGAACATCAACCTTCAGTAATGCACTAGGACAACAGGTCACAAGTGAAGCCTGCACAGTCATTGATAACGGCACACTGACCCGGCGGCGCGGATCACTAAATATAGATGATGAAGGTAATCATACACAAGAAACCATACTAATTGAAAATGGCATATTACGACATTATATGCAGGACCGGATGAACGCACGTCTGATGAAATTACCCGTTACAGGTAACGGAAGACGTGAGTCTTACGCCCATTTACCCATACCACGTATGACTAACACATACCTTTCACCAGGAGAACAGACCCCTGAAGATATTATAAAATCAGTCAGAAAAGGTCTGTATGCAGTGAATTTTTCAGGGGGCCAGGTTGACATCACCTCAGGAAAATTTGTATTTACTGCCAGTGAAGCTTATCTGATTGAGGACGGAAAAATTACTGCTCCGGTCAAAGGAGCCACCCTGATCGGAGACGGATCGGAAGTGATGCAGAAAATCAGTCTGGTAGGTAATGATCTGGAATTAGACAGTGGTATTGGTACTTGCGGCAAGGAAGGACAGAATATTCCGGTAGGTGTAGGTCAGCCAACACTCAGGATTGACGAGTTGACTATAGGCGGAACTCAGTTAAGTATCTGATTTGAAAAGCTAAATCCAATGGTGCCCAGAGGCAGAATCGAACTGCCGACACGAGGATTTTCAGTCCTCTGCTCTACCAACTGAGCTATCTGGGCATACAGACTATTAGATACCAATACACCTCATAACGTCAAGCATTTTAATCTGAATTTCTGGTAATTCATATTGTGGAATTCAAACAACTATGTGATCTGATCCAGAATACACTGAATCTCAATACAATGATATTAGATCAGAACACCAGATTACTCGGGCATCTACCCGAATTCGATTCACTTAGTTTATTGACACTACTCAAAAAACTTGAAAAAAATCACGATATCAGGATAGAAAAAAATGAGCTAAGCAGTGAAATTTTCACAACAATTGGTAGTCTGTGGGAATACATAAAGAATAAGCATACTGGCACCTGTACATGAAGGACATTATCAATCCTGAATCAGTCAGAGATTATTTAAAAGATCTGCAAAAGACTATTTGCCAGAAATTTGAATGGGAAGATAAAAAAAAATTTAAAAAAGATAACTGGAAGAAAGCTGAAGGTGGTGGTGGATATACCTGCATTTTAGAAAAAGGAAAAGTATTCGAAAAAACAGGAGTAAATTTTTCTCATATTCTGGGTCAGAAACTTCCTGCCTCAGCTATTACAACACGTCCGGAATTATCTGGTTGTGCATTTGAGGCTATGGGAATTTCTATTGTCACCCACCCCAGAAATCCTCATGTACCTACTTCGCATGCAAATCTACGATTCTTCATTGCACAAAAACCAGGCAGAAAACATGTGTGGTGGTTCGGGGGTGGCTTTGATTTAACACCCTATTATGGTTATGATGAGGATGCAGTCCACTGGCATAAAACAGCTAAAACAGCCTGTGATCCCTTCGGTAAAAATATTTATCCACACTATAAAACCTGGTGTGATCGCTATTTCTATCTGAAACATCGAAACGAAGCACGTGGTATTGGTGGACTTTTCTTCGATGATCTCAATAAACCAGATTTTACAGGATCTTTTAACTTAGTAAGAAGCATAGGAGATCATTACCTGCCAGCTTATCTGCCCATTGTCAGAAAACGTAAAAACATTTCGTATAACGAAAAAGAACGTGAATTTCAATTGTACCGAAGAGGCAGGTATGTCGAATTTAATCTGGTACACGATAGAGGCACATTATTTGGTCTACAAAGCCAAGGTAGAACAGAGTCTATTCTGATGTCACTACCACCACTCGTTCGCTGGAATTACAACTGGAAACCAGAAAAAAGCAGTGCAGAAGAAAAATTATATACTCGCTATCTTAAACCAAGAGATTGGTTATCTGTCTGAACTATACCTTTTCTGAGTAAGGAACTTATCATCGAAACTTGGGACTACATACAAAAAAAACTAAAAAAAAGTCTTACGCAACAGGAATATAGTACCTGGATACAACCATTACAGTGTGTGCAGAGTGAGAAAAAACTGAATTTACTCTCTCCGAACGAATTTGTTATGCAATGGGTAAAGGAAAACTATGAGGAAAAAATTAGTAACTACCTTAAAAAAATAAAACCAGATATTATACTAATAATTAAAGTCGGAAATCCTGAAAAAAAGGAAGATACGAAAAAAAAAGAAAAATACCACTACCAATCAAACATAAACAAGACATTTACATTTAATAATTTCATTGAAGGAAAATCAAATCAGCTAGCACGTGCAGCAGGTATACAGGTTGGTGAGAATCCAGGGAAATCTTATAATCCAATGTTCATTTATGGGGGAGTAGGATTAGGAAAGACTCATTTAATGCAGGCAATAGGAAATATTATCCAGGAAAAAAATCCACATACCAAAGTGCGTTATATGCACTCAGAACGGTTTGTTGCTGATATGGTCAGGGCGTTACAACACGGTTTAATTGATGAATTTAAACAATCAGTACGTGAAGTTAATGCCTTACTGATTGATGATGTGCAGTTCTTTGCCGGAAAAGAACGTAGTCAGGAAGAATTTTTTCATACGTTTAATGCACTATTTGAATCACACCAGCAAATTATCCTGACAAGCGATTGTTTTCCTAAGGAAGTCAAAGGTCTGGAAGATCGTCTCAAATCACGATTCGGATCTGGTCTGACTGTCGCCATAGAACCGCCTGATCTGGAAACCCGGATGGCCATCCTGATGAGTAAGGCAACGCGACTTTGCAAAACAGAGTTACCAGACGAAGTTGCCCTCTTCATCGCAAAAAACATCCAATCTAATGTCAGAGAACTTGAAGGCGCCTTACGAAGAATCAGTGCTAATGCACAATTTACCGGACAGCCTATCACTATCAGTTTTGCCAAGGAAGCATTACGGGATATGCTGGACGCGCAGGCAAGACTGGTAACCTTAGAAAATATTAAGAAGACAGTCTCAGAATATTTTAAAATTCGTACCTCAGAGCTGATCTCAAATAAACGCAGTCGGACTATTGTGCGACCAAGACAGATTGCCATGCTACTGTCTAAAGAACTTACTAACCATAGCTTACCTGAAATCGGCGAATCCTTCGGTGGAAGAGATCATACAACAGTGTTGTATGCAACTCGCAGGATAAAAGAACTTTACGATAAAGATCATAAAATTACTGAGGATTATAAGAACCTGTTGAGAATCCTGAGCAATTAATGTAAGTAACCTGTGGAAAAAAATAAAACTGAAAGTTTTACACAATTAATTCACAGTTTTTTACTTAGTTTATACTAGGGTTATCAACAATAAGATTTTATAAACAAGTTATTGATTTTAATGAAAAAATTAAACAGGTTTCGTATTTTTGCACAGATATAATAATAAAAAAATATTTAAGAAAAATAAATTTAAGATTGTAGGTAGAAAGTATTCTACCTATTTTTGAAATCACCTTAAATTTCATCTTCATCATAAATAATAAAAAGAACTTAAGATTCAGATTAGGAGTATATTAATAAAAAATATCCAAAATATAAATAAGAATTTCTTTTAGAAATATCCTCACCCATTAACTCTATAATTGAGATTTTATTGTGAAAATGAAAAGACTTATTTCTGTTAGTTTAGTTTCACTGAGTCTATCAACTATATCTCATGCTGATATTAGTAGTGATCTGACTATCACCAGCAACTATTTGTCACGTGGTGTTACTCAGACGGATAATCAGCCTGCTGTACAAGGTAGTCTTAGTTTTATTAATGAAGAAGGTTTATATACAGGGATCTGGATTTCCAACGTTGTTGGTGGTTCTGAGATAGATCTGTATGCTGGGTTAAGTGGCAACCTGAAAGATGTAAACTATGATCTGGGTGCCGTAAGCTATATTTATCCAAATCGAAATGATGAAGATTATACGGAACTATATGCCATACTCGATTTCCGGAGTTTTTCTGCTGGTGCAAAGTATACAGTTGGATCTAAAGTGAATGATACAAGTGAGGAAAATGAAAAATTCATAGAAGGTGACTGGTATTACTTCATATCCGCTAATACTCCTTTATATGATGAGTGGAAGATTTCCGGTACACTAGGTTATTATAATTTTGCTGATGATGGTGTAAAGAATAGTAAAACTTCTTACCGGCATATCGAAGCCAGTCTTAGCCGAGAAATAGAGGCTCTGGGTACCCTGACCCTGGCAGTCTCCAGAGCAAGTAAAGAAAGTGGCAACAAGAATGCTGTATTTTCAGTTGCATGGAATCAGTCTTTCTGAAACCTGATTCTGATTCATTCAGCAGAATCTTACCTTCTGGATTCTGCTGCTTCCCCTAGTCAAGACTAATATTTCCAGGAATATAGTATATGAAATTAGTCACCGCTATCATTAAACCATTTAAGTTAGATGATGTCCGAGAAGCTCTGTCAACGATCAGTGTTAAAGGTATTACAGTTTCAGAAGTCAAAGGCTTTGGTCGCCAGAAGGGACATACTGAATTGTATCGTGGTGCTGAATATATTGTTGATTTTTTACCTAAGATAAAATTGGAAGTTGCTATTAGTGACGATCTTCTGGATACTACAATCAAAGCAATTATAGACGCAGCCAGAACTGGCAAAATCGGTGACGGTAAGATTTTTGTACAGGAACTGAATCAGGTCGTACGAATTCGTACTGGTGAAACTGGCACAGAAGCACTTTAAGCATGGAATTATTTTACTTTTGAAAACTATCGGAGCTCTGCATGAGTTTTTTTATTTCTGATGCACTCGCTAATACTTCTGCTACCAGTCCGGATGGCGGTATGTTGCCCATTATTTTTCTGGTGGGAATGTTTATAGTGATGTATCTGTTTGTTATCCGACCTCAGACAAAACGTCAGAAAGAACATAAAAAGCTGATTGCAGAATTAAGTAAGGGCGATGAAGTGCAAACAGTCGGCGGATTGATGGGTAAAATTACAGAACTGAACGATAATACTGTAAGACTGGAGATCGCACCGGCTACTGTAGTTGCAATTCATCGTGCAGCAGTTGAACTAGTGCTGCCGAAAGGTACTTTATCAGCAGAATAAACTAGTCAGAATCATGATCAATCAATACCCGGCATGGAAAAATATGCTGGTTGCTGTCGTAATGTTACTGGCAGTTCTGTACGCCTTGCCAAATCTGTATGATCAGGATCCGGTACTGGAAATCAGTGGGTTACGTGGTGCACATGTTGATCAGGTTCTTCAGGATAATCTGCACACTGCCTTGAAAAAGGCCGGGGTTAAAACAAAACAGTTTGAGAGGCAGTCCGGCAAACTGTTTATCCGGTTTCGTCAGACGGAAGATCAGTTACGTGCCCAGAAAGTTATTGCCCATAGTTTACCGCTGAACTACACCCAAGCACTTACCCTGCTACCAGATGTACCCACCTGGTTAAGTGGACTAGGTGCACAGCAAATGAGTCTGGGACTGGATTTACGTGGTGGCATTCACGTTCTGATAGATGTTGATACAGACGCAGCTCTGCGCAGTGCAATTGAGTTGGAAGCCAGTACAATTCGGCGTTTTCTGCGTACCGAAAGAATTCGCTACCTGACAGTCAGAGAAGTTAACAATGGTGTAGAAGTACGATTCCGCAGCACCGAACAACGTGATCAAGCGCAACAACGTACTGCTGAAGCATTCCGGGAACTGCACTTCAGCACACAGGATATACAATCTGTTTATACTTTCCGCGCAACCTTTCCTGAAACTGCACAACGTGAAATCCGCAGGCAGGCACTCAGCCAGAATATTGTCACATTACGTAACAGGGTGAATGCACTCGGTGTATCTGAACCTGTAGTGCAACAGCAGGGCGAGAGACGCATCGTGGTTGAACTGCCTGGTGTGCAGGATCCGGGCAAGGTGAAGGATATCCTGAGTGCTACTGCTACTCTGGAGTATCGTTTAGTGGCAGGCGATACGACACAGGCACTGGATGCGTCTCATACAGGTAAAGCACCACCTGGCACCCGGTTGTATTATGAACGAGATGGGCAACCAATCCTGCTGAAGCGACAACTGATCGTAACTGGCGATCAGATGACCAGTGCGGCTTCAACCTTTGACCAGCAAACCGGCTCACCAGCCGTTGTCGTCAATCTGGACAGTAAGGGCGCGAAGAGAATGCGAGATACGACGACTGAGCATGTCGGTAAACCGATGGCAGTCGTATTTAAGGAAAGACGTATCGTTGGACGTGATGTCGATGGCAGGCCGATCAGAAAGTGGGTGGAAGAAGTCATCAGTGTCGCAGTAATCCGTGAACCCTTCGGACGCCGTTTTCAAACTACCGGCTTACAGGCAGATGAAGCGCATCAACTCGCCTTGTTACTGAAGTCCGGTGCATTGAAGGCTCCGATAGAAATCGTTGAGGAACGAACTATCGGTCCCAGCCTGGGCCAGGACAATATTGATCAGGGCTTTGCTTCCGTAATAGTTGGTCTGGTGCTGGTAATGATGTTTATACTGATTTATTACCGGATATTCGGCCTGGTAGCAAATCTGGCCCTGATAAGCAATCTGGTACTGATCGTCGCTGTTCTGTCTGTTTTACAGGCAACGCTGACTTTACCTGGTATTGCTGGTATCGTACTGACAGTCGGCATGGCAGTAGATGCAAATGTACTTATCTTTGAGCGAATACGCGAAGAATTACGTATTGGTAATAGTCCACTAGCAAGCATCCATGCTGGCTATGCAAAGGCATTTACCACGATTCTGGATGCGAATATCACGACTCTTATCGCTGCCATTGTGTTGTTTTCTGTCGGTAGTGGCCCGGTACGTGGTTTTGCAATTACACTGGCTATTGGTCTGGTTACCTCTATGTTCACTGCAGTAGTTGGCACCCGCGTGATTATAAACCTGTTGTATGGCAAGAGACGTATGCCACGGCTGGCAATCTGAAGGACAGGCTATGCAACTGATCAGACGTCAGACCCGGATTGGTTTCATGTCACAGCGACGTCTGGCAATTATTCTGTCAGTCAGCATGCTGGTGTTATCTGTCGGTGCCCTGACTCTGCGTGGTCTGAATCTCGGTGTTGATTTCACCGGCGGTACTCTGATTGAGTTGGGCTACAGCCAACCCGCTGATCTGGCGCAGATTCGCGCTATACTGGCAGAACAGAATCCGGGTGATTTTTCAGTACAACAATTTGGTACACCGCAGGACATCCTGATTCGACTGGCTGGTGGTTATGAAGGTAATACAACCGACCTCAGTAACCAAGTTTATACCAGCTTAATCAATGCAGCAGAAGCTCCGGTTACTTTGCGTCGGGTTGAATTTGTTGGCCCGCAGGTCGGGGATGAACTGACCGAAGACGGTGCCCTGGCGGTACTGATTGCGTTGATTGCGATTATGATTTACGTTGCGCTGCGTTTTGAATGGCGCTTCGCTCTGGGTTCAGTACTGGCCTTAACCCATGATGTTCTGATCACTCTGGGTTTATTTGCACTGCTGGGCCTTGAGTTTAATCTGCCAGTCCTGGCGGCGATCCTGGCGGTCATTGGTTATTCTCTGAACGACACTATTGTGGTCTTTGACCGGGTACGTGAAAATTTCCGGAAACTACGCAAAGGTACACCTCTGGAGATCATTAATCTGTCGCTGAACCATACGCTGAGCCGTACTCTGATGACTTCTCTGACCACTTTGCTGGTTCTGTTGGCACTGTTTTTTCTGGGTGGTGAAATTATTCATGGCTTTGCATTTGCACTATTGGTTGGTGTCCTGATTGGTACCTACTCCTCTATCTATGTTGCCAGTACGACGCTGCTGGTTCTGGGGGTCAGTAAGGCTGACCTGATGCCAGTCGAAAAAGAAGGCGTAGTTGAAGATAATCGTCCTTAATGTATTAGGAGTGTCGTGTTATCCCTCGTGAGATCTGGCGACGTCCATGCTGCCAGATGGGACTCGGGACATAGCGACAACTCTGTTTTGACCGGGTTCGCCCTACGTCAACCTGCCATTCCATACTTTGCACGACCCTGACCGTAAGGTCGTTTCTGACGCCTACTCAAGACTATCTGACATCGCTTCGCTATCTATAGCCGACAGTGAAAATTTGTGAGAAAAAATCCTTCAGATTCACCATTATTCAAATGCAAATATACACTCATCGGAAAAGAATCAGATACTTTAATATCACCACCAAATAAAGTTTGCCAGATACTAGCAAGAATTTCAGCCAGTTATGACCATAAAAAGAAAATAATTGATAGGGTGAATATTATTGATGTTTGTGTATTTTGATATTTATCCTACCTATAGTCAGATTAAGAAATATCCGTCATACTAAAAATATGTTACTAAACTATGACTTAGTGTCTACTTAAGAAAGTTACAGAGATAGTTATGTTGTTAGATTTAGAGAGACGTTACCGTGAGTATGAATTTTGAGATATTTTATAGTTTATATTGCACAGCAGAATAAAAAACATAGTCATATCTAGTGTTTCTAAAGGACACTAATTTTTGGTTTGAAATTTACAAATCAACCGGATTTGATATTCACTATGAATATAACAGAAAATCTGATTCAATTATGAAAATTTTCTGGTAGTATTCCTTGGAAAAGGAAAAAATATGTTTCGCCCGATATCATTATGTTTGATATTTTTATCCGGTTTATCCTGGTTTACTGCTGTACTGGCTGTTGCACCGGACCGGACAGACCCCGTAGTGACAGGTAAGGTGATTGCCTGGGATCGTAAAGGTGGTAACTGTCTGGCATGTCACAGTATGCCGGCAGGCAATAGCCCTGGTAATCTGGGTCCACCACTAATTGCCATGCAGGCACGTTTTCCGGATCGGCAAAAATTATATGACCAGATATATGATGCAACGCAACTGAATCCGGACTCACGTATGCCCCCATTCGGTAAGTATCATATTCTGACAGAAGCCGAGATTAACGCAGTAATTGACTATCTTTATACTTTATGACTTATCACATAATGACGACAGAACTCACTCGTCGTACCTTTCTGCAAAAGACACTCGCCACGTTGGCCATCGGATTGTTACCTTCTGTTATTAGTGCTGCCTGGCCAAAGGTTGCCTTTCAACAAAAAACATTGAATGATGCGATTCGTGAGGCACTCGGACCAGGTCATATTACCGAAGTGACAGATATTATGATTAAGGCTCCGGATATTGCTGAAAATGGTGCTGTGGTGCCAGTTACAATTAAGACTGATCGTGCTGATGTCGAAACTATTGCCCTTTTTGCTCCAGGTAATAATCAGCCGCTTGTAGGAACCTTTATACTGGGTGCTGGTGCTATTGCAGATATTTCAGCACGGATTAAAATGGCAAAGACGTCAGATATCGTTGCTGTTGCTAAAGTCGGTGACCAGCTTTACCGAAATCACAAAAATGTGAAGGTAACTATTGGTGGTTGTGGTGGTTAAATGACTGTTCTCTGGTAAGTCACTTAATGATTTTTGATTCGTCTGTTTTCAGAGGTTGAAACCCCCGCCTTTCAGGCGGGCAGCTTTCAGC
>CAWUJM010000026.1:0-24654 GCA_963922685.1 uncultured Gammaproteobacteria bacterium
TAACGCTTGCCAGAAACCTGTGGTAGCAAATCACCACATCAGTTTGAATCGCACCACTGATCACTTGTTCGGTATAAGTGTACTTGTAAGTCACCTTAGTCGGCAGACAGCACTTTTTCTCTTATCTCACGCCGTTCCTGCGCATCAATGCTGAGCGTTGCAATAGGCCTCGCTTCCAGCCGTTGCAGGCCGATGATATCCCCGGTATCTTCGCAATAACCGTAGCTGCCATCATCAATGCGGGAGAGTGCTGCGTCTATTTTGTATAACAGTTTGCGGTAGCGATCACGGGTGCGTAATTCCAGGCTGTGATCACTTTCACGGCTGGCGCGATCTGCTTCATCTCCGACTTCCTGATAAATCCGGTCGCGCAGATTATCCAGTGTTTCCTGCGACTCCTGCATCAGCTCATTCCGCCAGGCAAGCAGACGTTGCCGGAAATATTCCAGCTGGTGCGGATTCATGTAGTCTTCATCAAGACCAGGTTGGTAGCCTTCCGGCAATGCGACACTCATCTTCAGCTTACTCCATGGGCCAGGCCCGATAGTCCAGTATCAGGGCCGCGCATATTACCAGACCGAACGGATGATTGTTCAGAAATGCACGAAAATACGCATCGCGTTCGCGTCGGCGTAATAAATAATGCTGATACACAAACAGGCCGGTTCCGATCATCAGCCCGAGCGCATACATGCTGCCGCGCCCTGCCAGCCAGCCGACAATGCCCAACAGCAGGATGACCAGCCCCTGTAAGATACCAACCGCCAGCCGGTCATAGCGACCGAACAGAATCGCGCCAGACTGCACACCGATTCTGAGATCATCCTCACGATCCACCATCGCATAGGCGGTATCATAGGCAATCGTCCAGGCCACCACAGCGCAGAATAAGACCCAGGTCAGCGCACTGGTTGCGCCCTGCAGTGCGCTGAAGGCCATTGGGATGGCCCAGGCAAATGCGATACCGAGTACCAGCTGAGGGAGTGGTATATATCGTTTGCTGAATGGATAGACTGCTGCCAGGGCCACAGCGCTGAGCGCATGCCAGCGGGTCGGGGTATTCAGCCACCAGAGCAGGCTCCCGGCCAGCAGGCTCAGCAGTATCGCAATTGTCAGGGCCTCGCCGGGTGTTACCCGGCCAGTCACTAACGGACGCTGCCGGGTACGTTGCACACGCCCGTCAAAATGACGATCTGCATAATCATTGATCGCACAGCCGGCAGACCGCATCAGTATCGTCCCCAGCACAAAGATCAGTACGATGCGCCAGTCCGGCTGGCCTTCTCCCGCTAGCCACAAGGCCCACAGGGTGGGCCATAACAACAGATAAATCCCGATCGGGCGATCTGCCCGGATCAGTTGCCAGTAGCCTGATAGTCGATGGTGCCAGTCAGTTGCTTGCGACATATCGGATAGTCCGGCAGATCAGGCAGAAACAGTTCATTCACCAGTAGCCGCTGACCGGCATAATGATATACCGTACGTCGTCCCCAGAGTGCAGCGGGCGCAATCCGCAGGGCACGACAGGCCTGCTGATACAACAGATGGCGCGGTTTAAGACAGGCAAACTGACAGATGCCGCGCCGGGTCGTCGGATCGGCAAACAGAGCTGCTCCCAGCGGTTGATGGCCCAACTGACGCAGACCGCGTACTCGTCCCACCAGGCTGCATTGCGGGATCACGGTGCGGGCAAATACAGCAGGGTGCTGGTCTGTATACAGATGGACTTCCCGGATCAGGGTGCGTTGCCGGGTCGTGATCTGCAGGAGGTCGCGTTCACTGGCCGCAGCACTCTGCCAGCCCTGATATTGTACCCGGACATGAAAATGGTTCCGGCTGCTGGCGATCAGTGCCCGGGTGAGTGAGCCGGTCTCGGTCAGCCAGGGACGTACTGCTCCGGGTATAACAGATCGCGGGCCGGTCAGTAACCGGTGCCAGACCGGTTCACGCATTGCAGCAGGCAGGATCATCGCAGCCAGGTGGATTGCAGGATATGCTGAATGGCACCCTGCGCATGGTAGCTGACCGCTGTGATGCGATACCACTGAGCGGCATCATTCAGGTCGGTTAGCCGTTCGATGATATAACGGGGTTGCGGGGTCGCAACCGGAAAGGCCGGTTGTCCGGTCTGACTGCCGTACACTATTGTATTTTTACCTGTCTGCCAGTCCACCAGAACGCTGTTCCAGGGCGTGTCACCCAATGATGTACTGGCACATAAACCCAGCTCACAGGTCGCTGAGAATACGGTATCTGCGGCCATGAATTGCGCGATATGCTGTTCACCATCCCGTAATGCGGCTTCTGCCGCCTGCAATGCCTGATGCATCTGATGCAGATTGGTTGCCATCCGGGTCTGTAACACCATAGTCCGGGTGCCACTGATACCCAGCAGCATCAGAATCAGCAGCAGGGCCAGTGCTGTGATCAGCACCAGTCCCGCAGACCGGCAGGATGGCGGGTGCACAGATAGTCCCTGCACAGGATCAGCCGATTACGCGGCCTACCTTCAGTGCTTGTGGTAAGGCACGAATCCGGCGCAACACATCCGCCAGGTGTTTGCGATGTCTGACCGTCAGGGTAAAACGCAGGCGTAAGCTGAGTCCGTCACGCTCTTCGCTGCGGACATCCTCAATATTAGAACCACTGTCAGCAATCACAGCAGCAACTGTCGCCAACATACCACGCTGGTTGCCCACATCCACCCGTAGTGTGGTATGAAATTCACCACTGACCTGATTATCCCACTGTACCTCCAGCGAGTCTTTGCCGCGCCGACGAAAATCACCTGCATTCGGACAATGCTGGTGGTGTACCAGCATGCCGCGTCCGTGGCTGAAGATCGCCATAATCGGGTCACCGGGTACCGGGCCGCAACAACGGGCAAAATGAATCAGCAGGCCTTCGCCACCCTGTATGCTCAGAGGCGCAGAACGTCGCGTCTGGTCTTTCGGGAAGGCAAGCAGCCGTGCTGCCAGTGCCGCTGAACGATTGCCAAGACCGATATGTTGCTGCAGTTCTGTCAGGTCGGCATAGCCCAGCTCATGCAGCATCTCAGTCCGGCGCGCCGGATCGACCTGTTCCGGCTGCATACCCAAGCAATTCAGTTCGTGTTCCAGTAAGCGTTGTCCGAGAGCAATGGCCTCTGTGGCTTCCAGTTGTTTCAGATAGGCCCGGATGCCGGTGCGTGCCTTACCGGTCAGCGCAAAGCTGAGCCAGCCTGGCTTCGGGCTGGCGGTCTGTTTCGTGATGATTTCAACTGCCTGTCCGTTACGCAACTGGCTGCGTAATGGCACCAGCTGCTGATCAACCCGGGCAGCGACACAATGATTGCCGATACCTGAGTGTATGGCATACGCAAAGTCAATCACGGTTGCGCCACGCGGCAGTTCCACAATCTGTCCGCGTGGTGTGAATACGTACACTTCATCCGGATACAGGTCTATCTTGACATGTTCCAGAAATTCCATTGAATCGCCGGTATTCTGCTGTACTTCTAACAGACTGCGTAACCATTTTGCAGTAGCATCGGCGGTGGCTGAGCCTGCCCGCTCACCTTTGTATTGCCAGTGGGCTGCAATGCCCTGCTCAGCCAGTACATGCATTTCATCCGTCCGGATCTGGATTTCAATCGGCAGCCCCTGCGGACCCATCAGTACCGTATGCAGAGACTGATAGCCGTTTGCCTTCGGGATCGCAATATAGTCTTTGAATTTACCCGGCATCGGACGATACAGGTTATGTACGGCCCCCAGTACACGATAACAGGTATCGACCTGATCTACGATGACGCGAAAGGCGTACACATCGGCCAGTTCGGAAAAACGGCATTTTTTCGCCTGCATCTTTCTGTAGGTACTATAGGCACGTTTTTCACGTCCTCTGACTTCAGCGGTCAGGCCGTCTGTTGCTAAACGTTCAGATAAAATCCGGGTAATATCGTCAATCCATTCGCGCCGGTTGCCGCGTCGACGTTGTAATGTTTCGCGCATGACCTGATAGCGTCGTGGCCAGTGTGCGGCCATCGCCAGTTCTTCCAGCTCATGGCGAATATTGTTGATACCAAGCCGGTTTGCAATCGGAATATAAATATCCAGTGTTTCACGCGCAATGCGCCGCGCCTTTGCTGGTGGCATGACCTCAAGTGTGCGCATATTGTGCAGCCGGTCTGCCAGCTTGATCAGGATGATGCGTACATCGCGGGTCATCGCCAGCATCATCTTGCGGAAATTTTCTGCCTGAGCTTCGGCGCGGGAGCGGAATTTGAGGTGTGTCAGCTTGCTGACACCATCCACCATTTCCACCACTTCATCCGAAAACGTCTGCCTGAGCTTCATTTTAGTGACAGACGTGTCTTCAATCACATCATGTAAAAGTGCTGCCATCAGACAATGATGATCCATGCGCATCTGTACTAAGATAGCAGCAACCGCAACCGGATGACAGATGTAGGCTTCGCCGGATAAGCGGGTCTGACCCTCATGTGCTGCGGCAGCAAACAGGTAGGCGCGATAGACTTCGCGGGTCTGGGCGGGGTGGAGATAGACTGCCATTGCCTGACGCAGATCACTGATCCGCATCGGTGCAACAGGTGAGAGTCGGTCGGGCATAACGCGCTCTGGGCGGAATGCAGAGGAGAGTCGAGGCTAACGGGGCTGAATATGCAGGTGGCCTGAAGAGATTCTGGTGAATTGGTATACCTGATCCCCGACAGACTTAGGCACACATTTCATGTGTTTGCACAGACTGAACTGGTGCACCAGACCATTGCCCCGGATCACCGTGCCTGGCACAGTGATCGTATCGCCCGGGTTCAGAATCACAATATCATCCGGTCGCAATTCCGGCACAGTTATTTCAATTTCGGCCTCGTCGCGTAATACCCAGATGTTTGCCAGCTGGGGATTTATCGCATTTTTCAGGCCGATATTATTACTGATGTTGCCAGCCTGCAGCAGCCATTTGCGAATACCGAATGAAAACAGAAACAGTACTGAGGCGGATACAATGCGACCGGTCAGCAGGGTAGCGGTGTTACCGATCAACTCAAAGATAGCCAGCGGGGTCTTGCGCTCCACCGGATCAGAGTGCAGCAGCATCCGGCAGTAATGGTAACCATTGTAGCCAAGCAATGGCAGGCTGATCAGTGCAACAGGCGAAAAAAACCAGCTGGCGGCAGTAGAAAATGCCAATGTATACCAGGCAACCTGCTGGTAATGATGGAGTTCTCCGACATCATCAAACACGCGGCAGGCATGCTGCGATAATGTTCTTTTTTTATATTTATTCTGATCTGTCAGTACAGCGTATTCTGCAGGTTCAGCATCATCAGGTTGCTGTTTATAATGGCGTACGGCAGCAGCAGCCACGCCACCGGCAAGCAGAGGGACTAATAAACCAAATTGAATCATATGGTCTGGTCAATCCGGGTGAACAGCGGGAGTCAGTGCCCGCATGGGCACTGACCTGTCAGATAACGATTGACAGCTTACTCAGGAACCAGCAGTGGTGGTATCAGGTTGCTCCCGGGTCATGCGGTCAGATGCTTGTTTTTTACGTAAGTCATCAACTTTCTCCATGACCTTATCTTTAAGCTGCCTGCTTTTTTCAAGTATGCGCTCACGCGCAGGTTGATCTTTGTACAGATAGGCAGCGGTTGCGCCAAGTCCGGCACCGACGGCAAAACTAACGGGGAAGGCCATGCGAGTCTCCTAGAATAATCAGAGTTGATCGGTCATACTGAATGTCATGCATCCGCAGATGGTACGGTCAGAATACGTATGGATCACACCGGTATCCTGAGTGCAGATCAGATCGGAATCATAACATGTTTATACAAGACTGTGGTGAGGGTTCAATCAGTATGAGTGCCGACAGCCTATTACAGGTAAAATATATGCTGCGCCATACCTGTCGGACAGACGCACATGACCTGCTGCAACAGGCACTGGCGCAATCTGATACAGCGCAGGTGCGCTGACTGATGCAACTACCTTACCATCGTAATGGTCCCGCAGGGCGGGACCGGAGCACATTCACGCCATGAAAGAACCGGAAACTCCCCCGGAAACGACACACCTCGGCCCGGGCAGCCGTTTGCGCCAGGCGCGTATCGCACAAGGCACAGAACCTGCCACGATGGCAGAACACCTGCACATGACGGTTGCGGTGGTTACAGCACTGGAGCAGGATAACTACACAGACCTGCCAGCGCGTGTCTTTGTGCGTGGCTATATCCGTAATTATGCCCGTCTGGTGAATGAACCGGTGGACGAAATTCTGGCAGAATTTGATCAGGTCTGGCCGGCGGCTGAGCGTCCGATGAAGATTCAGCCGCCACCGCGCCTGGCAGCAGATACACATCCGACACATCGCTGGCGCCAGATCGTGACCTGGTTCCTCTTTCTGTCGGGTACCTTGTTGTTTCTGCTATGGTGGCAGGGCTATCTGAGCCAGGTCTGGCAACAGCATATATTGCCCCCGGCACCAGTGCACCAGCTGCCGGACACCCGGATGCCTCCCCCGCCAGTCAGTTTACCGGCACCATCCGATGAGAATGTCGTGCCGGAACGGTTATTTCAACCTGTACCACCGCCAGAACCTGTTGTGATACCGGAAGAACCCGACAGTACACCTGAGCCGGTGCCGGACCCAACGACAGAAGACCTGATGGCTGGAGCAGATGATTCTTCCATCGTGTCGCCGGTCGTCACGCTCCGCTTTACCCGATCCTGCTGGGTCGATATTCGTGACAGCAGTGGGACCTATCAGCTGACCGGGCACATTGCAGCAGGAGAACAGCATCAGCTGGGTGGCAGCCCCCCTTACCAGCTGGTGATCGGCAATGCAGCGGCAGCAGAACTCAGCATTGACGGTCAACCGTATGACATGAGTTCGCATATCCGCAGCAATGTGGCCCGCTTTACCTTAACTACGCCCTGACAGTACAGAATAAGATGGTGACACTGCAATACCAGACTTATGGTCGTGTCGGGCGTCCGGCACTGGTGCTTCTGCATGGACTACTGGGCTCCGCTATCAACTGGAGCAGTGTCGGACGCCAGCTGTCTGCGGACTATTATGTGCTGGTGCCTGATCTGCGTAATCATGGTAATTCGCCACACACGGATGGCATGACCTATACCGAAATGACCCAGGATCTGATCGGTCTGCTGGAACAGGCGCATATCGCACAGGCGACCTTCGTCGGGCACAGTATGGGCGGCAAACTGGCGATGCGCTTCGCGTTACTTGCACCGCATCGGGTGCAGGCACTCGGCATCGTTGATATCTGCCCTGTCACCTACAACCATACGTTTGACCATTATTTTGATCTGTTTGCCCGTATTGACCTGACGCGCATCCGGTGCCGTGAAGATGCACAACAACAAATGATCGCTGCTGGTATCGATGAAGTGATGCAGTTTTTTCTGCTGCAGAATCTGCGCAGAACCGGAACAGACTGGGCCTGGCGTATCAATCTGGCAGCACTGCAGGCAGGTCAGTCTGATATTGTGGGCTTTGATGCACCGCTCGGTTATCGTTATGACGGCAGAACCCGGGTGATTTATGGTACTGAATCTGACTATGTGCTGCCAGAGTACGGTGCCACCCTGAACAGTTACTTTCCAGGTGCTGTCCTGCACCCGATCGCGGATGCCGGACATTGGGTGCATGTTGATCAGCCACAACAATTTATCCGGGCACTGCAGAGTTTCCTGCAGGAATAGTATAATGATGCTGTCAGACGGAGGGTTAGGTCCCTGCCTTTCATCCGGATTTTCTTAAGGGACCAGCTTAAAAGGACATCACATGCAAAACCTGATTCGTGCGGCTGGCATACTGGTCGCATCGTTAATTGCTTATTCCCCCGTGGCCTATAGTCATTGTCAGATACCCTGTGGTATTTACGATGATCATGCCCGGGTGCAATCCATGCTGGAGGATGTTGCGACAGCAAGAAAATCGGTACAGCTGATAGCCGGGTTGTCTGGTAAACCGGATGCTCAGTCGAATAACCAGTTAGTACGCTGGGTGATGAATAAAGAATAACATGCACAGAATATTATATCGGCCATCAGCGATTATTTTCTGACACAACGGGTTAAATCAAAACAACAGGATTATGTTGAGCGGCTTAAGAGACATCATGCGGTGATTGTTGCTGCCATGAAGGTAAAACAGCATGCTGATATGCAGAGTGTGGACAGGCTGGAAGCAGATATTCAGGCATTACTGTCTTATTATCCGGAGCATAAACACTAAGGTCACTTCTGAAAACTGTTTCGCTCGCGACGTTTTCAGAGGTGCCCCTAAGCTATTGCCAGATTCACCTGACCTGCCACCAATCTGGCTCCGGGCTATGGATTCCGCGACTACGCGCGGAATGACGCCGTGTCATCCTGAAAGTAACCACGGAAGTGATTGTGCCACCTGACTCAATGAGTGTTTCCGGGTATGGTTCTCCGAGGGCGTCTGCGGCCAGGGATGGCCGCAGCCGAGCCCCCATGGATGGGTTTATGGCGTACCTCGGAGAACCATGTCCGGAAGACGCTGAATGGATGCCACGGGTTCCAGATCAGCCATCGCAATGATCAGCCATTTGGTGCCAACGGTAGCAAATTTTACCTGTGCCCGTGCACTTGCGCCGTGACCTTCCGTATCCAGAATCACACCGGAGCCGAATGTCGGATGCGACACCTGCTGGCCGGGGTACAGGCCGGTATCATCGTGTTCATCATAGGTTCCGGATGCACGGTGTGCGTGGCTGGTGCGGGCGCGGACTGCCTGCACAGTCTCTGCCGGGAGGTCACGTAAGAAACGTGAAGCCAGCGGACAGGTGACACTGCCGTGTATGCGGCGGCTCTCGGCATGAGCCAGATACAGTCTGCGGCGCGCCCGCGTCATGCCAACGTAGCACAAGCGTCGTTCTTCGGCCAGTTTTTGTGCGTTGTCACCTGACATACTGTGCGGAAACAGACCTTCTTCCAGCCCGCCGATAAAGACTACCGTAAATTCGAGTCCCTTCGCAGCATGCAGTGTCATCAGCTGCACACACTCTTCATCTGCCGATGCCTGGGAGTCACCTGCCTCCAGTGCAGCCTGAGACAGAAACGCCTGCAATGGCGTTTGTCCCTCCAGCGTAAAATTCAGATCGCTCTGCTGGCTGGCATGGATCAGTTCATCCAGATTTTCCAGACGATCCTGACCCTTACCATCCCGCGACCGGGCAAAATGGTCTCGGAGTGAAATGGTTGCAATCACCTTTTCAATCTGTTCAGACAGGGTCAGCTCTGCCAGTTGGGTCTGAGTATCATCAATCAGTTGCAGAAAACGGGTGAGGGCCCCGGCAGCACGCGCTGCCAGCTGTTGATCCCGGATCACAGCCTGTGCTGCCTGCCAGAGCGACAGGCTATGTATACGGGCATGTTCCCGTACTGTCTCCAGCGTTCTGACGCCAATCCCGCGTGGCGGCTGATTGACCGCACGTTCAAAGGCCGGATCATCCTGGCGGTTTTCCAGCAGGCGCAGATAGGCCAGCACATCTTTAATTTCAGCACGTTCAAAAAAGCGTAGCCCGCCATAAATACGATACGGGATGTCAGACTGAATCAGCACTTCTTCAAACTGGCGCGATTGCGCGCTGGTACGATACAGAATAGCCATCTGCTGATATGATTCACCCGCACCCTGCAGGCTGCGGATCTGATCAGTCACAAACCGGGCTTCATCTGTCTCATTACAGGCTGTATACAACCGGATCGGCTCACCCTCACCGGCTGTGGTCCACAATGCCTTACCCAGTCGATCCGGATTCTGTGCGATTACTGCATTTGCCGCTGCCAGAATGTTGCCGGTCGAACGATAATTCTGTTCCAGCCGCACCATCCGGGTATTCGGGAAATGAGTCTGAAACTGCTGAATATGTTCGACCTTAGCCCCGCGCCAGCCATAAATTGACTGATCATCATCACCCACGACGAACAGCTTATCCTCCTTGTCGGCGAGCAGCCGCAGCCAGGCATACTGGATCGCATTCGTGTCCTGAAATTCATCCACCAGAATCGCACCGAAGCGCTGGCGATAATGCTGTAATATGTCGCTGCGGTCACGCCATAATTCATGCGCCCGCAGTAACAGTTCGGCAAAATCGACCACTCCGGCGCGCTGGCAGGCAGCCTCATAACTGTCGTACAGGCTGATCATCCGGCGCTGGTACGGGTCGTGACCCGCACCCAAGTGTTGCGGACGCAGACCTTCGTCTTTGTTGCGGCTGATAAAGTGTTGTACCTGACGTGGCGGCCACTGATTGTCGTCCAGATTCGCTTCGCGCAACAACCGCCTGATCAGACGCAGCTGGTCATCTGCATCCAGAATCTGAAAGCCCTGCGGCAGGTTTGCCTCAGACCAGTGTGCGCGTAACAGTCGGTGTGCCAGACCGTGAAACGTGCCGACCCAGAGCCCGCCGATCGGCTGTTGTAACAAGGCCTCAATCCGTTGCTGCATTTCACGTGCCGCCTTGTTAGTGAAGGTGACCGCCAGAATGCCCCAGGGTGAAACATGTTCCACCTGCAGCAACCAGGCAATCCGGTGCACCAGCACCCGGGTCTTGCCGGAGCCTGCACCAGCCAGCACCAGCGTGCTGCCGGGTGGTGCAGTCACAGCGGCCCGCTGGGCGTCATTTAATCCTTCGATAATTGATGTGATATCCATAGATGTTATCGTGTGAGGGTGCAATGCAAACTGATGTGTGCCAGCGTTATCCGGTCAGAGTTCTCCTTTTGTTAATAGTAACATCATTGGTATATAAACTGAGGTTGACGCATGCAGGATACTTGTTATACCGAAGCCTGTATTCAGGCAGAGCTGGCAGCGACATTGCCGACCTGGCAATATGCAGAAGGTAAATTATGTCGTACCTATCAGGCGCATGGCTGGCGTGCCAGCGTGATGTTATTCAATGCGATTGCGCATCTGGCAGAGGCGGCCTGGCACCATCCTGAGGTCGAAGTAGCCTGGGGACAGGTGACGGTGCATCTGATGACACATTCCGCCGATGGTATTACCGCGAAAGATTTCGCGCTGGCGCAACAGATTGAACACTGGGTTACCTGGCGACCTGAGCCGGACAGTGTTCTGGATGGTGCGCCAGTGGACGGCGTCTGGCAATACCGGGGGTGATGCTATTGTCTTCTGAAATACAATTTCATGTTCTGCCGGGTGACGCCCTGACGGGTATTCTGCAGGTGCCTGGTGATAAATCTATTTCGCATCGTGCGTTGATGCTGGCTGCCGTGGCTGAAGGCATCAGCCGGATTACCGGCTGTCTGCCCGGTACGGATGTCCTGGCAACTCTGGCTGCTATGCGAGCACTGGGCATCACGATTGATCAGCTTCCGGGAGGCGATCTGCAGGTGCATGGCGTCGGACTGAAAGGCCTTGCGGTGCCTGCAGGTTCGAACGGTCGTGCGCCTCTGCTGGATCTGGGGAATTCCGGAACATCCATCCGGTTGTTGTGTGGCTTACTGGCAGGTCAGGGTATCGCTTGTACTTTGTCGGGTGACCGTTATCTGTGTGCCCGCCCGATGCGTCGGGTGACAGATCCACTGACGCAGATGGGTGCACAGATTGCGACGACAGAAGCGGGTACAGCACCTCTGCAGATTACTCCGGTGCAACGCTTGTCCGGCATCCGGTATACGCTGCCTGTGGCGAGTGCGCAGGTCAAGTCAGCGATTCTGCTGGCAGGTCTGTCGGCACAGGGTGAAACCTGTGTGACTGAACCTGTGCCGACCCGGGATCATACTGAGCGGATGCTGCGTGGTTTTGGTTATTCGGTGACACAGCAGGGTGCTGAGTGCCGTCTGCGTGGTGGTGGACGATTGCAGGCCTGTGATATTCAGGTGCCGGCGGATATCTCATCGGCGGCTTTTTTTCTGGTGGGTGCCAGTATCGTGGCGGGGTCTGATCTGACATTGCGCCGGATCGGCGTCAATCCGACCCGGACCGGTGTGATTCATCTGTTGCGGATGATGGGTGCGGATATCACGCTCAGTAACCAGGTTGAAGTGGGTGGTGAACCAGTCGCAGATATCCGGGTGCGTGCTGCTGCGTTGCATGGCATACAGATTCCGGTGACACAGGTGCCGTTGGCGATTGATGAGTTTCCGGCACTATTTATTGCGGCTGCCTGCGCAACCGGCACCACAGTGTTGCGGGGTGCCGCTGAATTGCGGGTGAAGGAGTCGGACCGGATTCAGGTGATGGCAGACGGTTTGCGTGCATCGGGAGTGCCGGTACAGGTGTTGCCGGACGGGATAGTGATTCAGGGTGGACATCTACTGCAGGGTGGGCGGATTGACAGTCATGGCGATCACCGGATTGCGATGGCCTTTGCGATCGCCGGTCAGATCGCACAGGCGCCGACTCTGATTGAGAATTGTGCGAATGTCGACACATCGTTTCCTGATTTTGTCGCGTCAGCTCAGTCAGTGGGTTTACGGGTGGAAGCGCAGTATGTCTGAAGTACCTGTGATCACGATTGATGGTCCGGGTGGGGCGGGCAAGGGTACCCTGGCGATGCAACTGGCGGAACATGCCGGCTGGCATCTGCTGGATTCCGGGGCCTTGTATCGGGTGCTGGCCTATGCAGTGCAGCAGGCGGGCATACAGGAGAGGGATGCTGAGCAGATTGCACGGATTGCGCGTGAATTGCCGGTCAGTTTTCAGTCTGGCCGGATTATCTGGCAGGGTACGGAGGTTACCGCTGCAATCCGTACCGAACAGATCGGTAATCTGGCGTCGCAGATTGCGGTTCTGTTGCCGGTGCGGGCAGCCCTGCTGGACTGGCAGCGGCAGCAGGCACGTGTGCCTGGTCTGGTGGCGGACGGACGTGATATGGGCACAGTCGTCTTTCCGCAGGCGAAGCTGAAGATTTTTTTAACAGCGAGTCCGGAAGAAAGGGCAAAAAGACGTCATCAGCAGTTGGAACAACGAGGAATCACTGCTAATATTTCATTTCTTGCGGCGACCATTCGTGAACGGGATGAACGGGATCAGCAGCGGGCCAATTCGCCGCTGGTTCCGGCGCAGGATGCGATCCTGCTGGATTCCACACACCGGACGATTGCCGCTGTGTTTAACCGGGTGTTACAGCTGATGCATGAGCGCGGTTTGTAGCGTAATTTTTACTTTTTAACATGCACTGGTCTGGGGATATCACTGATTTTCAGTGCAGGTGATGATTTATGTCAGAAAGCTTTGCTGAATTGTTTGCCGAGAGTTTAGAGACCACCAATCTGCGTGTCGGTACGATTGTGATCGGAACGGTTGTTTCGGTGGACCGTGATTTTATCACAGTGAATGCAGGCCTGAAGTCGGAAGGTGTGGTTCCGGCCAGTCAGTTCCTGGATAAAGAAGGTGATATTGAAGTTACGGAAGGCGACCAGGTTGAGGTCATTCTGGAAGCGGTGGAAGATGGCTGGGGCTGCACCCGGCTCTCGCGGGAAAAAGCAAAGCGGCATTATGCCTGGAAAAATCTGGAACAGAGTTTTGCGAACGAAGATATTATCACGGGTCCCATCACGGGTAAGGTGAAGGGTGGCTTTACGGTTGAACTGGATCAGTTACGTGGCTTTCTGCCGGGTTCTCTGGTAGATATGCGTCCGGTACGTGATATTACGCATCTGGAACATCAGGAACTTGAGTTTAAAATTATTAAGCTGGATCAGAAGCGTAACAATGTGGTTTTATCGCGTCGTGCGGTGATTGAGGCAGAATATAACAAAGAACGTGAGCGTCTGTTAGAACATCTGGCAGAAGGTCAGGAAATGAACGGGGTCGTCAAAAACCTGACTGATTATGGTGCCTTTGTTGATCTGGGCGGCATTGATGGCCTGTTACACATTACTGACATGGCCTGGCGTCGGGTGAAACATCCCTCTGAAGTCGTGCAGATCGGTGATGAGGTGCATGTCAGGATTCTGAAGTTTGATCGTGAAAAAATGCGTGTCTCACTGGGTATCAAACAGACGACAGAGGATCCGTGGCTGAACCTGAAACGGCGCTATCCGGTGGGTACGCGTCTGTTTGGCACCGTGACTAATATTACCGATTATGGTGCCTTTGTGGGCATTGAAGATGGTGTGGAAGGTCTGGTGCATGTCTCAGAGATGGACTGGGCAAATAAAAATATCAATCCATCTAAACTGGTTGAGTCCGGCCAGGAAGTTGAAGTGATGGTGCTGGATATTAACGAGGAACGTCGCCGTATTTCACTGGGCATGAAACAGTGCCAGTCAAATCCGTGGCATGAATTTGATGCGCAGCACAAAAAAGGTGATCAGATCAGTGGTGTGGTCAAGTCGGTCACTGATTTTGGTGTATTTATCGGCCTGACGGGTGGCATTGATGGTCTGGTGCATTCATCTGATCTGTCCTGGGAAGAGCAGCCTGAAAGGTATATCCGGGATTATCGCAAGGGGCAGGAAGTTGAGGCCGTATTACTGGGTGTGGACGCAGAGCGTGAACGTATCTCACTGGGGATTAAACAATTAGCGAAAGACCCGTTCTCTGTGTATCTGAATGAGCATAAAAAGGGTTCGGTTGTGACCGGCACTGTGCAGGCGGTTGACGCGAAGGGTGCCACCATCACGCTGGCAGAGGGTGTGACCGGATATCTGCGGGTTGCTGAGATCGCACGTGAACGCACCGAAGACGCAGCGGCTGTGCTTGCGGTTGGTGATCAGGTCACTGCCAAGCTGACCAATATTGATCGCAAAACACGCACACTGAACCTGTCTGTCCGGGCGAAGGACGTGGATGAGGAACAGGCGGTGATTTCATCCTATTCCGCGGGCTCGGCGAGTACGCAGGGTGCGACGCTGGCTGATTTGTTTGAGAATAAATTCAGGCCGTCAGCAGATCTTCCGTAACGATTGTACTCCGGGGAAACGCATGACCCGATCAGAACTCATTGCAAGGCTTGCCCGGACCCGGACTAATCTCACGCCGGAGGATGTCGATCTGGCGATCCGTGAGATTATGGAACATATGAGCGCGACCTTAGCCGCCGGTAACCGGGTTGAAATTCGGGGCTTTGGCAGCTTCGCGTTGCATCATCGACCAGCACGGGTGGGTCGTAACCCGCGCACCGGAGCAGAAGTCATGGTTGAAGAACGTTATACACCGCGCTTCCGGCCCGGTAAATTGTTACGTGAGCGTATCATGGTGGCGATACAGTAACAGGCTTTGTGAGGATAGCAGTATGTCAGCACTGATTTCAGGATCTATGGCCTATGACACGATTATGGTATTTGAAGATAAATTTCAGAACCATATTCTGCCCGATCAGACTCATATCCTGAATGTCTCGTTTCTGGTACCGGAGATGCGCCGTAATTTCGGCGGCTGTGCCGGCAATATCGCGTACAACCTGCATCTGCTCGGTGGCGAAGCCGTGCCACTGGCGACAGTTGGTAGTGATTTTGCGCCCTATGCGGACTGGATGGATGCGAAGGGTGTGACTCGTGCCGGGCTGCGTGAAATAGCGGGTGCGTTTACTGCGCAGGCGTTTATTACCACGGATCAGGATGATAACCAGATTACAGCGTTTCATCCGGGTGCCATGAACGAAGCACAGCAGAACCGGATTGCGGATTATCCGCAGACCACGATCGGGATGGTGTCCCCGAATGGTCGGCAGGGGATGGTGGCACATGCAGCCCAGTTTGCGGCAGCTGGCATACCCTTTATCTTTGATCCGGGGCAGGGCATGCCGATGTTTGACGGGGATGACCTGTGCCGTTTTGTGGCACAGGCGACCTGGCTGGCGTGCAATGATTATGAAGCTAAACTGATGCAGGAACGCACCGGGCAGACACTCGAGCAGCTGGCGGAACAGGTTGAGGCCGTGATTGTGACCCGGGGTGGTGCGGGTTCAGCCATTTATACAAATGGTGAGTGTCTGGAGATACCGGCTGCACCAGTAACTCAGGTGGTGGATCCGACCGGTTGTGGTGATGCGTATCGTGGTGGCCTGTTGTATGGCCTGATGCACCAGCTGGACTGGTCAGTCACCGGCCGGATTGCCTCACTGATGGGCGCAATCAAGGTTGCCAGCCAGGGTCCGCAGAATCATACCTTTACCCGGGACGAATTTGCGCAACGCTTTGCGGCAGCATTTGGTGAATCATTAGTGCTGGCCTGAATTGTGTCTGAAACACCTTCTTATCCGGCTTGTGAGGCAGCGATGCGACGCTGCCGGTTTGCCTTTGCACCAACTGAGGCACACGGCATCGCGGTTGGCCTGTTGACTGGTGGACAGTCTGATCCGGCAGCTGCATGGCAGACAGAACTGTATGCCGAACTGGCAGCCGACGACCTGCTGGCGCAGGAATGCCGTGCACTGCTGGATACAGTTTATGCCACAGTCGCACAACAGATTGCTGATCCTGGTCTGACATTACAGTTATTTTTGCCGGACGCAGCACCGGAAGCGATGGTGATCGCATTGCGTGACTGGGCGCAGGGCTTTCTGTTCGGGCTCGGTCTGGCCGGGGACGGGTTGGAGACCAGCCTGTCGCAGGATGGGCGTGAATTATTGCAGCAGGTGTATGAGGTCGCGCAACTGGATGTTGATCGGCTGACCCGGGACGAGTCGGTGCACGAAGATCTGATGCAGATCGAAGAGTTTCTGCGTATTGCGGCTCTGTCTCTGTATGCTGAACGGCAGTCTGTATGCTGACCTCGGTGTATCAGCGCAGGCGTGCGCAACTGATGCGCAGGCTGGGTGCGGATTGTGTGGCGATCATCCCGACCGCGACTGAGCAGGTACGTAACAAAGACACGCACTTTCCGTTTCGACCGGACAGTGATTTTTATTATCTGACCGGATTTACTGAGCCGGAAGCCGTACTGGTACTGGTGCCGGGGCGATCTGAAGGTGAGGTGATCCTGTTCTGCCGTGAGCGGGATGCAAAGGCGGAACACTGGAACGGGCCGCGTACCGGACTGGCAGCGGCAGTGACAGCATTCGGTGTGGATCAGGCGTTATCCTGGCGCGAACTGGATCAGCATCTGCCCGGATTACTGGGTCAGACCCGGCGGCTGTTGTATGATTTCGGGACCCATCCGGAGTTTGACCAGCGGGTGTTGTACTGGATCAGCCAGGTGCGCCAGGCATCACGCAGCCAGTCCGCATTTGATCTGCCTGCACTGAGCACCCATCTGCATGCGATGCGGCTGCACAAAGAGCCGGATGAGCTGGCGATCATGCGTCAGGCAGCAGAAATTTCTGCTGCCGCACAGGTTGAACTGATGCGGCAATGTCGGCCCGGGATGCATGAATACGAACTGGCCGCGTTATTTGCGTATCAATGTGAATTACAGGGGGCACAGGCACTGGCTTACCCACCGATTGTAGCGGGTGGCGAACAGGCGTGTGTGCTGCACTATACGGCAAACCGGGCGCAGTTACAGGCGGGTGAGCTGGTGCTGGTGGATGCGGGTGGTGAGCTGGACGGATATGCTGCTGATATTACGCGCACCTTTCCGGTTAATGGTCGTTTCAGTGCACCGCAACGACAGCTATATGAACTGGTCTTGGCAGCCCAGATGGCAGCGATTGCGCAGGTTCAGGTCGGTCAGCCTTGGGATGCGCCACATCAGGCGGCAGTTCGGGTGCTGACGGAAGGTATGTTACGTCTGGGTTTGTTACCGGGCAGCCTGCAGCAGGTGCTGAAGGATAAGACGTATCAGCGCTTTTTTATGCATCGTACCAGTCACTGGCTGGGACTGGATGTGCATGATGTCGGTGCGTATGCAGTGGATAAGCAGCCCTGTCGGTTAGCACCCGGGATGGTACTGACGATTGAACCCGGATTGTATATTCCGCCCGGTAGCGAAGGTGTGCCTGCACACTGGCAGGGTATCGGGATCCGGATTGAAGATGATGTGGTAGTCCGGGCAGATGGCCCGGAAGTGATCAGTGCGGCGGTACCGAAGACGATAGATCAGATTGAGGCACTTATGGCATAAAAAAACGGCATCCGTGGATGCCGTTTTTTTATTTGTGTTATTACGCGGATCAGAAGTTATATTGCATACCGACTGCTAACGCCCGTTGTTCATTATTATTGCTGCCGGTAATCTTCTGCATATTGGCAACATCAGCATTTTTATTGCGGAATGCAATATAGGCATTAACTTCCTTGTTAATCGTGTGGTTCAGTGCTACGCTGGTGAAATAATTTGTCGCTTCATCGGTTGAATTCCCGATTTTTTCGGTTCCCAGATTAGCAGATAACGCATTCTTACCAAAGGTGATTTTCCCCGAAATACCGAATGAGGTACGATCTACACCATCCTGCGGCAGGATGCCAATTATTGAGGAACTGCCGTATCTGGCAGATATTAAGCTCCGGATGTTGGCATCAAGTGAGGAGAGTCCGGACTCAGCGAGTAATAAGTTCCGGGTCTGTTCAAGTTGTGCACCAACTATGATGTTGTCAAATGTATAGCTGCCACCCAGCTGCAACATCTTTGAATCATTTTTTCCGGCCTTAATATTAGTGCCTGGGATATCAATCAGTCCACGATCATCTATCACTTCATAGCCAAAACCCAGCTTCACACCGCGACCATTGTCATACATCAGGCCGAGTGACGGGCTGGCAAATAATTTATCCGTTGTGTCTCCGTTTGCACTGGCACCAACAGCCAGAGTGAAACCGGGAGAAACCGGTAGTTCGTAGACCAGAGTCTTGGTCGTTTCATATTCGGTAAAACCGATATGACTGAAATCAGTGATGGCGTCAGGTAAGTGATTGTTGCCGGTGAACAGATAAGCCAGGCTGGCTGCGGTCGGCTGATGGCCCAGTCTGACTGAGCCGAAATCACCGTACACATTGACATAAGAAGCATCGTTTTCACCCAGCAGACTGCTACCGTCCAAGCCGTCTACCAGAAAGACATGCTTAAAATAGGCCTTGAAATCGGCAAACTCAGAGGAGGCCTGCAGGCCTAAGGTTGACTGGTTGTTATTGACCGTTGTGTGACTGTCCGGAGAATTAAGCCGGATATCAACATGTGCATGACCGAACATACGGACGTCGGTTGCGAAGGTTGTGGAAACAGACAGGGCAGCAGCAGCTGCCAGAGCGAGCATGGTTTGATTCACCGAATGAACTCTCTGATGACATACAGGTGATCTCTCAGGTGGACGAATGGATAAACAGATTGCAGATCCGCACGAGCTGTCCCTTTCCCGGCGAATCCTGATAAAACAATATTTTAGCCATTATACATGGCGAGCATGCTTTTTGCGCTCATGCTCATGCAGCCAGCGTTTGCGCAGGCGAATCGCATCCGGGGTCACCTCAACCAGTTCATCGTCCTGAATGAATTCGAGTGCCATTTCCAGCGTGATGCGGACCGGCGGCGTCAGAATCAGCGATTCATCCTTCCCGGCAGCGCGGATATTGGTCAGTTGTTTGCCCTTCAGCGGATTCACGACCAGATCGTTGCGCCGACTATGTAGTCCGACGATCTGACCCTCATACACCGCCTCGCTCGGTGCGATATACAGGCGACCACGTTCCTGCAGGTTGAACAGCGCATACGCCAGTGCCTTGCCCTGACCGTTGGCGATCAGCACACCATTTGTGCGCTCTGCCAGCGGACCGGGCTGAACCGGTGCATAATGGGCGAATACATGATACAGCAGGCCGGTACCGGAGGTCATGGTCATGAAATCAGTCTGCAGGCCCATCAGACCCCGCGAAGGAATCAGATAGTCCAGGCGTACCCGATCCTGACCATCCGGTACCATATCCTGCAGCTGGCCCTGGCGCGCACCGAGCGTTTCCATCACGCTGCCCTGATGCTGCGTTTCGATATCTACGGTCAGTTGTTCGTATGGCTCGCAGCGCACCCCGTCAATCTCGCGAAAGATCACCTCCGGGCGTGACACCGCCAGCTCAAAGCCTTCCCGCCGCATCGTTTCGATCAGCACTGCCAGATGCAGTTCGCCGCGTCCGGAAACCTGAAATCGTTCCGGGTCAGCACCCGGTGCCACCCGTAACGCGACATTATGGATCAGTTCGCGTTCCAGCCGTTCTTTCAGTTGCCGCGAGGTCAGGTACTGGCCGGATTGCCCGGCAAAAGGCGAGTTGTTGACCTGAAAGGTCATGCAGACGGTTGGTTCGTCCACCGTCAGAGCCGGTAACGCCTGCACCTGTTCCGGCGCGCACAAGGTGTCGGATACCTGAGGTGCATTCAGCCCGGTGACGGCAATGATGTCGCCGGCATCGGCTCGTTCGACCGGATGGCGCTCCAGCCCCAGATAACCGTATACCAGACCGATTCTGCCGCGACAGGTCTGTCCGTCACGCTGTATGACAGTGACCGGCTGGTTGGGTGCGACACTGCCGCGCGTGATCCGGCCTACGGCGATCGCACCGACATAGCTGTTATAGTCCAGATTCGAGATCTGCATCTGGAAGGACCCGGTCGGATCCACCACTGGTGCCGGACAATGTTGCAGGATCGCGTCAAACAGGGGTGTCAGATCGCCCTGACGCGTATCGGCATCGGTGCTGGCATAGCCTTGCAGAGCAGAGGCATAGATCACCGGAAAGTCCAGCTGGTCTTCGGTGGCACCCAACTGGTCAAACAGATCGAATACCTGATTGATCACCCAGTCCGGGCGTGCACCGGGTTTATCAATCTTATTCACCACCAGAATCGGGTGCAGGCCATGGCCGAATGCCTTCTGCGTGACAAACCGGGTCTGTGGCATCGGGCCTTCCTGAGCGTCCACCAGCAGTAAGACCGAATCCACCATCGACAGAACGCGTTCGACTTCACCACCAAAGTCGGCATGACCGGGTGTGTCGACAATATTGATGCGATACTGCTGCCAGTGGATCGCGGTATTTTTTGCCAGAATGGTGATACCGCGTTCTTTTTCCTGATCGTTTGAATCCAGCACCCGCTCCACTGTGCCGAAGCGTTCGCCGAGCGTGCCGGATTGTTTCAGTAGTTCATCGACCAGAGTGGTCTTGCCATGGTCAACATGCGCGATGATCGCGATATTACGCAGTGTATCCATCGCTATCAGGGTGTGATTGGTTTCAGGGTAGCGATCGTCAGGTTGTCTTCCATCAGATAGCGTTGTGCCACAGTACGCACCTGCTCTGGTGTAATCGCACGCAACCGATCAATTTCCACAGTGCTGAGCCGCCAGTCCAGTCCGATGGTCGCCAGCAGCCCGAGTTGCATCGCCTGGTAAAACAATGAATCCTGTTCGTAGACCCTGGCCGCCACCGCCTGATTGATCACCCGGTTCAGTTCAGCAGGTGTCAGCGGATCTGTCTGTAACCGCGCGATCTGATCAAATACGGCCTGTTGCAGATCAGCAATGGTGTGTCTATCGGTCGGGGTGCCACTGAACAGAAACAGGTTCGCCAGACGGGTGTAAGGATCATAGTTGGCACCGATGCTGGCTGCGATACCTTGTTTGCGCACTAGTTCACTGGGCAGGCGGGCACTCTCACCACCGTCCAGCAGCCCGGCCAGGATCGCCAGTGCATACGGTTCCCAGTCTTCCGTTGCCCTGCCGACTACCGGCACCTTGTAGCCCAACATCAGGTAAGGTTGTTGCGCCGGTGCCCGGACCGTGACCCGGGTGACGCCATGCTGTGCCGGTTCGACCTGCGGTTTCAGCGGGATCACGGCGCGGCGCGGTATCGGGCCGAAATGATGTTTCGCTAAAGTGCGGACGGCGTCCGGTTGTACGTCACCGACCACGACCAGTACGGCATTGTTCGGGGCATACCAGCGCTGGTACCAGTCTGCCAGGTCGGGTAGTGTCATCTGCTCCAGATCCTGCATCCAGCCGATCACCGGGTTGCGGTAGGGTGAGGCCCGCCAGGCAACCGCCTGCAATTGTTCATAGGTGCGCCCGGTTGGACTGTCATCAGTCCGCAGTCGTCGTTCTTCCTTCACGACCTCCAGCTCTTTGGTAAACTCAGCCGGTTGCAGCACCAGATTCTGCATCCGGTCAGCTTCCAGTGCCAGCACCTGTTCCAGATGTTCAGCTGCCAGAGTAGCAAAATAAGCGGTGTAATCACGCCCGGTAAATGCATTCTCGGTCCCGCCGAGGGTAGCAATCTGACGCGAATAATCTCCCGGACCGTGGTTTTCTGTGCCCTTAAATAACATGTGTTCCAGCACATGCGACAGACCGGTTGAACCGGTTTCTTCGTAGCTGCTGCCAACCTTGTACCAGACCTGTGCGACCACCAGCGGGGCCCGCCGGTCTGGTTTGACAATCACCTGTAATCCGTTATCCAGGTGATATTCGTGCACAGAGGGTGCCGCAATCAGCGGGCTGATCAGGCTGCTGAGGAGAATACAGAATAGTCGGGACATGTTCAGGAGGCTGCAGTGAGGGATTGACGCAGGGTCGCAAGTCGTTCGGGTGTGCCGATATCCATCCAGTCGCCGGTATAGCTGGTGCCCGAGACCCTGTCAGCTGCCACTGCCCGACGCAGGATCGGGGCCAGCGGACAGGTGCCGACCGGCAGGTCGCGGAACAGGTCAGGATGATACACACCGATGCCGCTGTAGGTCTGTCTGGAGGTTTGGTTTGTCACCCGTCCGTCCGGATTCAGATGGAAATCACCATCCGGGTGATGTGCCGGATTCGGCACCAGTACCAGATGAGCCAGGTCGCCTGTTGGCAGGCTGAGCTGGTGTAGTGCCAGATCGCACCAGATATCTGCGTTGATGACCAGAAAGGGTTGCTCATCGAGCAGCGGCAAGGCCTGACGGATGCCGCCTCCGGTCTCCAGACCGGCTGCGGGTGGCTCGGCAGAATAGCGGATCTGCACTCCCCATTGGGTGCCATCGCCGAGGGTGTGCACGATCTGTTCACCCAGCCAGGCATGGTTGATCACGATCTGGCGGATATCAGCGGCGGCCAGCCGGGCGATCTGCCAGACGATCAGCGGGCGATCACCTGCGATGAGTAATGGCTTCGGTGTCTGGTCAGTCAGCGGTCGCATCCGTGTGCCGCGTCCAGCGGCCAGGATCATGGCGGTGTGCGGACAGACCCGATCCATCAGGCCCGTTTCATCGCCGCAAAAAAGTCCTGATTGGTTTGGGTCTTTTTCAGTTTATCGTGCAGAAATTCCATCGCTGCGACTTCTTCCATCGGGTGCAGAATCTTACGCAGGATCCAGTATTTCTGCAGTTCATCCTTCGGTACCAGTAACTCTTCGCGCCGGGTGCCGGAATAATTGATATGAATCGCGGGGAAGATGCGCTTTTCGGCGATCCGGCGATTCAGGTGAATCTCCATATTGCCAGTACCCTTAAATTCTTCGTAGATCACATCATCCATGCGCGAGCCGGTTTCGATCAGTGCGGTCGCGATGATGGTCAGAGAACCACCTTCTTCCAGATTGCGCGCGGCACCAAAAAACCGTTTCGGCTTCTGGAGTGCATTTGCATCCACCCCGCCGGTCAGCAGCTTGCCGGAGGAGGGCAGCGCTGTGTTATAGGCACGGGCCAGGCGGGTGATCGAATCCAGCAGGATCACCACATCCTTGTTGTGTTCAACCAGTCGTTTCGCCTTCTCAATCACCATCTCAGCGACCTGAATATGCCGGGTGGCGGCCTCATCAAACGTGGACGAGATCACCTCGCCCTTCACCGAGCGGGCCATTTCGGTCACTTCTTCCGGGCGTTCATCAATCAGCAGGACAATCAGGTGGCTGTCCGGGTGGTTGGTTGCAATCGCCTGGGCAATATTCTGTAACAACATGGTCTTACCCGCTTTCGGCGGGGCAACGATCAGACCGCGCTGACCCTTCCCGATTGGCGCGACAATATCAATGATGCGCCCGGTCAGATCCTGAGTACTGCCATTCCCGACCTCCAGTTGATAACGTTCATTCGCGAATAACGGCGTAAAGTTTTCAAATAAGATCTTATTTTTGGTAGTCTCCGGATCTTCATAGTTGACACTATCGACCTTCAGAATCGCAAAAAAGCGTTCATTGTCTTTCGGTGGGCGAATCCGACCGGAAACGGTATCACCGGTGCGCAGGCCGAAACGGCGGATCTGACCGGGTGAGACATACAAATCGTCCGGCCCGGCCAGATAAGATGAATCACCCGCGCGCAGAAAGCCGAAGCCGTCCTGCAACACCTCCGCCACGCCTTCACCATAGATTGATTCGCCGCTCTTCGCCTGCGCCTTCAGGATCGCAAATACCAGATCCTGTTTCAGTGAACGACCGGCCTGCTCAATGCGTTTGGCGTGTGCCATTTTTTGTAATTCTTCAATGGGTAATTTTTTTAATTCATTCAGATACATAATGATTGAGTTTGGGGGGTGAATCAGAGGGGATGATGAGGATGTCAGGGAGTGTAAGATTAGGGGAAGGGATGTTCAGCAGTGAGGTGTTTTACTGTACCAGTAAGTTAGTAAAAGCTATGGGCTTTAGCCCAAGACTTTTAGTGCCCGTAATTTTATGCGTAACACCTCTTATCAAAAAAGTAGCCACACAGTGCATGACTTGAAAGTGCATTTAAAGTCTCGCATAGGGGATCAGTAAATCCCCCGCCTTTAGGCGGCGGGATGGTTTG